>JADJYJ010000001.1:600000-775720 GCA_016719785.1 Candidatus Amarolinea dominans | reverse complement strand
GCAAGGCGATCCCCAGCGCGCCCAGTTGGGCCGGTGTGCCAACCGCGATCCCGGCGACCAATGGCGGTGGCTCGAAACTGGACGTCGTTGACGAAGGGATCACACGCTCGCCAGCCCATACCATCGTTCAAGCGCAGCATAGGATCGCCTGACGAGCAAGGGCACCGACCAGATTCTACGGAAAGAGCTAGGCCCCGAACACATGCTTGAGCGTTACGGGCGCTATCTCTGGCTGAGACGGAGCTCTGGGTCACGGAAGACCAATTGTGGCAGCGGTTCTGGCCTGGCAGGTCGCGCTACCCATGCTGGCAAGCCGGGTGTGTTGAAGGAAACTCTCAAGGCCGGTCAGCGGCTCGGCATTTTTGCTTTGGGGCAGCTCGCTGATGAGAAGGCTGACCGCAACCAACGAGACAGCTACATTGGCCTGTTCCTCAAGGAGGAAATGCCCTACAACGTGCCCCTCCAGGGCCAGCGTTGGCTGGTCATGCGCGAGGAGCTATACCGCCGTTTGCTTGACAGCCCTGTGCCAGTGACGGCTGCGGACGTTCGGCCTCTGCTGGAGCCGTGTGCCGAACGAGGGAAGCCAGTGGAGGTGGGTCTCCTGGTGGACCAGGTCACTGGACTTCATAACGGCAAAGTAGATCCAACATCGGTTCGGACGGCAATTGCTGAGGCTCTAAAGAGCCAACACATGGTTTACAGCCTGAGCATTGATGGAAAGAGCTTGGCTGATTTGCCCGTCCATATTGGAGAAGACACTGCCGGCTACTTCGTCCTGCCTACAACCGGTCCCGAACCGCCGAAGCAAGGCCGCTGGGCGAGGCGCTCGGCATTCCTCATCTCACCCTGGTGCAGCGCGAAGCCGCGGCCGGCGTCTTCTCGGCTGACATCCTGGCCGACGACGGTCAGGAGCGCCTGGTCGTGATCGAGAACCAGCTTGAGAGCACGAATCACGACCACCTGGGCAAGCTGATCACCTATCTCAGCAACCTGGGTGCCAAAATTGCGGTGTGGATCACCAGCGCACCGCGCCCGGAGCACGAACGCGCCGTGCATTGGCTGAATGAGATTCTGCCGGCAGACATGGCCTTCTATTTGTTGCAAATAGAGGCGTATCGCATTGGCGACTCGGCGCCGGCGCCGAAGTTCACGGTGGTGGCTGGCCCAACGCGCGAAGCGCGTCAGGCCGGCGAGCAGAAAAAGGAGTTTGCCAAACGCCACGTACTACGCATGGAATTCTGGAAGCAGCTTCTGGAACGCGCGAAGGCAAGGACACAACTCCACGCCCGCATCGCTCCGAGCACCGAAAACTGGATCAGCGCCAGTGCAGGCAGGAGCGGCCTTGGCTACAACTATGCGATTCGCAGGGAAGACGCCCAGGTTGAACTCTACATTGACCGCGGCGACGCCGAGCAGAACAAGCAGCTCTTCGACGCGTTCTATGCCCGCAAGGAGAGATCGAGATGGCCTTCGGTGAACCGCTGGAGTGGCAACGAATGGACGCCAAGCGCGCCTGCCGGGTGCGGTTTCTGCTTCTTGGCGGTGGATTGCTGGATCAACACCGGTGGCCTGACATCCAGGATCAAATGATTAATGCCATGATCCGGCTTGAAGGGGCATTCAAGCCTCATTCAACGGCTGAATCTCAGCTAACGACCGTCGCACGCTCTCTTGTGGAAGGAAATTACCACCATGACCTATCTCGATGCTGCTTACTCCATCCTCCATGCTGCGGGCCGGCCGCTGCGCTTCGAGGAGATCACCGAGGCCGCGTTGGGGCGGAAGCTGATCTCGCCCCAGGGGTTGACGCCCGAAGCGACGATGGCTTCGCGGTTGTACATTGACTCGCTGCAGGAGGATTCACGCTTCGTGCGCGCCGGCAAGGGGGTCTTTGGCCTGGTGCAATGGCGGCCGGAAGGAATCGAGGCGCAGGTGGAGAAGATCAACCGGGCCACGCGCGAGCAACTGCATGGTCTGCTGCTGGAGATGCCGTCCGACCGCTTCGAGGCGTTGATCGGGGAGCTGTTGATCCGCATGGGTTTCGACGAGAGCACGGTGACAGTCACCCGGCGCAGCGGCGACGGCGGCATTGATGTGACTGGCCTTTACCGCGCCACCGGCTTGACAGGCGTCAGCGCGGCCGTGCAGGCCAAGCGCTGGAAGGCCAACGTGCAGGCGCCCACGGTGACTTCGCTGCGCGGTTCACTGCAGGTGCAGCAGCAAGGAATCATCATTTCCACCAGCGACTTCTCCAAAGGTGCGCGCGTCGAGGCCACAGCGCCGAACAAATCCTACATTGGCCTGATCAACGGCCAGGAATTGGTGGAACTGCTGGTCAGGCACAAGGTCGGCGTGCGTGAAAAACCCCTGCCGGTCCTCAGCCTGGATCAGGAGTTCTGGGGCGATCTGATCGGGCAGAGTGTAGAGCCGCCCGCGGCCGCGAGTCAAGTCACGGCGACGCCCGCGCCGGTCGCACCGCCGCTGCCAGAGGCCGAACTGGCGAAGCCTGACGGGTTTACCCTGCTGGGCCAGCACTATCCTGGCGCTGCCTCGTGGCGAGCCGTGCTGCTGGGCGTCTGTTCAAGCCTGGCTGCCCATCACGGCCCGGCGTTTGCCGACGCTGCCTGCGCGGTCAAAGGGCGGACGCGCCACTATGTCGCCAGCAGTCCGGACGGCATGATCTCGCCGGCGCAGATTCCAGGCACGGCGCTGTGGATCGAGACGAATCAGAGCGCGAAGTCGGTGGTGCAGGTGATCGGGAAACTACTGGCGGCGCTGGGACATGCTCCCGATCAGTTTACGGTGAACCGGGCCATGCCACCTCAAATAGAGTCCCGACCGGTTTCAACTCGAAACGCAGAGCCATATCTTCATCGGGATCGGTGATGAAGATGGGGCGCCGGCCGCGCTGGCTCTCGATGAGGTCGTTCACATCCGGCCCCGCGGCAGCGGACAGATCGGGCCAGCGCTGCACCAGGTGACGGCGGTACCAGTCGAAGTTCCACAGGGTGCGCTCAACGATTGCCACATCGGGTCGTTCTCCCAACCCGTCCTGCGCATACCACAGCGCGAACGCGTGCTCATCGCCGTCAGCAATCAGCAGGGCGTCGGGCGCGGCCGCGGCCAGTGCAGCCAGCGCATACTGACGGGCCTCGGTGTCGCGGCTGAGGTCCACATTGGCCCAGTTGTGCCAGAGCAGCGCCACAGGCAGCAGACAGAGCAGCCAAATCCAGCCGCCCGCGCGCCCGCGCGTCAACCATGCGACCAGGGTCAGCACCCCAGCCGCCTGCCACAGCGCGGCCAACACTTGTAAGGGCAGCAGGTAGACAAAGGCATCGGCGGTGGCGTAGCCGAGGGCGACGATGGCAACCATCAGCGCCACGCCGACCGTGAGCAGGGCCAGGCGTCGCGCCTGCGTTGCCAGGCGCCACAGCCCCAATGCGGCCAGGATCAGCCCTGGCCAGGTCAACGGCTGCGCCAGCAGGCTCAGCCAGGACTGGGCGCGCATGAGCATTTCCGGGATCGTGAGGCCGAAGAGCGCGCCGCGGTAGAGTTGCCCGCTGACCAGCCACCAGAAACCGCCGGGCGTCGTGGCGTCACCCCAGAGCAGCACGGGGTGACGGCCGGCAGCCAGGGGCAGGTAGAGATAGACCGCCAGCCCGGCCAGCAGGGGCAGGGGCAGTAGGATCAGGTCTCTAAACCCTCTACTTTGCGCCGCCGAAACGATAGCGCCGCCGTCAAACCGGGGGGACCCGTCCCACAGAAGCAATGGAGCGAAGAAGATGAGCGAGAGATGATTGCCCAGACCCAGGCCGAACAGGAAGGCCGCCACGCGTCGCCGGGCAGGCCGGTTGGGCGCCTGGGGCAGGGTCAATGCACAGATCAGGGCGACGAAGAGGGTGTGCAGCGCGTAGACTTCGACCAGGATGGCCTGCGACCAGAAGGTCATCTGAAAAGCGAGGGTCAGGCCGGCCAGCACCGCGGCCGCGCGCTGGCCGGGCTGGTGTGGCCACAGGGCCTGCACCAGCCAGGCGACGATGGCAACCGTGGCGGCGGCGCTGAAAGCAGAGAGCAGGGCCACGCGCTGCGCCAGTTCTGCGAGGGGGAGATGGGTAAAGAGCCAGGCGAGTAGGGTCCAGGTGGGATAGCCGGGCGGGTGGGGCACGCCCAGAACGGCCGCGGCCACGGCCAGTTCCGCGCTGTCTGCGCCGTGGTGCTGCCAGGTGATGGAGGGCGCCAGGGTGAGCAGGTAGACCACCAGGCTGGTCAGCCCCACCAGCAGCGCCAGAGCCAGCGCTGGTCGCGCCGCGGGCGCGGCCGCGTGGATGACCGGCGTTCCCTGCCTCATGCCCGGCGCGCCGACCTGGTCAACGTCCAGGGGCGCGGCGACGACCATGACTACCTTGCGCGGCCAGGTCAGGATTGCCGCCCACCGGCGGCAGGAAGGAGGGTGGCAGACCCACCGTCAAGAGGGCGGTACGGCCGGCGGCCTGGGCTTCGATGTCCAGCACGGAACCAAGCGGCACACCGCTGCCCACGCTGAGCACCAGCGTCAGTTGCTGCGGTTGGTTGGGCGCCAGGTTGGTCAGCCGCCACAGGCGACGACCGGCATCGAAACTCCCTGTGGAGGCCTGCGCCGTCGTCAAGGTGAAGGCTGGCGGCATCATGACCTGCACCTCACCCTGCTCCAGCAGCACATTGCCGATGTTGACAGCCACCACGCTGACCGTGAAGGCCCGTCCGGGCATCACCATGACGGCGCCGGTGATGGCCACGCTGAGACCGGCCGTGGCCGGCGGTGCGGTCGGCGTCGGTGTGCCTGCAGGCGTGGGGGTGGGCGTGCCTGTCTCCGGCGCGCCCGTGACCGTGGCCGGCGGCGCGGTCGGCGTATCCGTCGCACCAGGCTCTGGGGTATCCGTTGGCCCTGGGCGCGGGGTGACGGTGGCAGGCGCGTCAGTGGGTGTCACCGTGGGAGGCGGTGCGGTGGCCGTTGGCGGTTGGGCCGTCGGGGTGACGGTGGGCGGCAGCGCGGTCGGCGTGACGGTCGGCGGCGCCGGAGTGGGCGTGCGCGTCGGCACGGTTTGGAACCACTCGTGGCCGGCTCCCTTGCCAACTTCCTTGCCCGCTACCTGTGCGGGCAGCACGATGATGGCGATGATGGCAGCGGGCAAAAGCGCGGCCAGAATCATGTTTGATAAGCGCATAAGAACACCTCATTGCAAAAACAGATCGCCAAAATTGCAACCGGCAGGGCGTGTCCGGCCGGCTGGCCGGATGAACTCAGTACGACCCCTTGCCGCGCACGACGGCGGGCAGGGTTTTCAGCAGGATGATCACGTCGTGCCACAACGAATAGTGCTCGATGTACTCCACTTCAAGCGCCACGCGTGCGGCCAGCGCCAAATCGCCGCGGCCATTGATCTGCATCGGCCCGGTCATGCCCGGCTTGACGGCCAGACGCCGGCGCTGCCAGTCGTTGTAGCGGGCAACCAGGTCTGTCTCTTCTGGCCGCGGCCCCACCAGGCTCATGTCGCCGGTCAGAACGTTGACGAACTGCGGCAGTTCATCCAGGCTGAAGCGGCGCAGCCAGCGGCCTACGCGCGTGACGCGCGGGTCGTCGCGAATCTTGTAGGCCGGCTCGGCCAGGGCGTCCAGGTCAACCACCTCATGGCGGCGCGCTTCGGCATTATCCACCATGGAGCGGAATTTGACCACCCGGAAGAGGCGTCCATTTTCGCCAACCCGCGTCTGGCTGAAGAAAACCGGGCCGCGAGAATCGAGCTTGATGGCGATGGCGATCAGGGCCATGGGGACCAGGCTGATCGCCAGACCGATGGCGGCGCCGGCGATGTCGAGCAGACGTTTGCCGGCGCGCTGCCAGCCGCTGAGCACCGGCAAACGCGCGCCCTGCACCTCACCGCGGAAGTGAATACGACCGGCGCCAAAACCAGCGGCCAGGGTCAACGCGCGCACGGCCAGCATGACAGGCGTGGCCAGGCCCACAGGCCAATCCTTGCGCAGGGCCTTGAGCGTGAAGGGCAGGGCGGTCAACAGGAAGGCCAGCGCCAGCCCGGCCGCGCCCCACAGGGCCGGTGACCAGAGCAGGGCCAGCGGCAGAGCAGCCAGGGTCAGTGTCACCAACGCCATCTGCACCTTGAGCACCTGCGGCGTGTGCGAGTCTCTCAGCAGGCGCTCCGGCAGCCAGCGGGTGAGCAGGGCCTTGTAGTAGCCGATGTAGAACTTGCGCCGGATGTACTCAGCCAGCACCCGATCGTGCGTGTGATAGACCTGGGCCTGTGGCACAAAGACCAGGCGATAGCCCTTCTGCGCCAGGCGAAATGAAAACTCCTGATCCTCAACCGACGCGGTGGCAAAGATGGTGTCGAAACCGCTATTTTCCAGAAAAATGGCACGGCGGTAACCGGCTGAGTAGGTATCCACGAAATCAATGCTGGCCTGGCCTCGCATGCGGTCGTAGCGGTCCTCATATTCGATCTGCACAAAGCGCGGCACCAGGCCGGTTTGGCGTGTGAGATAGGTGCCCTTCGCACCGATCACCTCGGGATCGGCAAACGCTGCGGCCATCGCGGCCAGCCAGCCGGGCGCGGGTTCGCAGTCACTGTCGGTGAAGAGGACGATGTCGCCCTGGGCCGCGGCCACGCCCTGATTGCGTGCGGCGGCCGGCCCCTGGTTCACCTGTTCGATGGTGAGGGCGCCCAGGCTGCGGGCCAGCGCGGCGGTGCCATCCTGCGAGCCATCGTCCACGACGATCACTTCGACCGGCTGCGGCCACTGCTCGATCTGCGCGGATAGGGCGCGCAGCGCGGCGGGTAACGTGCGTTCGGCGTTGTAGGCTGGAATGACCACGGAGATCAAGTCGGCGCCTCCCCAGGTTCCCGTGGCTCCCCTGACCAGGGTGCGACGGCGACGGGCGCCTCTCGGCGCAGTTGCCAGCTTTCCCACAGCAAGGCCAGGCCGCCCGCGATCATCAGTGTCAGCGGCGCCACCGCGTACAGCAGCACGCCGACGGCAAAGCCCTGCACGGCCGCGATGCCGAACCAGGCCAGGGTCAACTGACACAGGTACTGAAAGATGCCGACCTTGCCTGGCGAGCTGGGCACGCTGACGCCGGCCTGCAGCACCGCCAGCAAGGTGAACGAGACCACCCAATCGGCCGGCAGATGTAACGCCAGCAGCGTCAAAAAGTTGGTGGAGCCAGCCAGGAGCCAGATGAGGAACGACCAGGCCGTCACCTGGATGACCACCGAAGGAAAGCGCAGCGCGTCCAGGCCGTGGAGCGCGGCGTCCAGCAGGCCGATCCAGCGCATACCGCGCTGGTTGGGCAGGCGGTCGGCCAGGCGGCGCGCCAGGGCCAACCAGTGCCGGCGCCCGAGCAGGCCGATGATGGCGCCGGCCAGCAGAAACAGCGCCACAACCGTCAGGGCGGTGCGCCGACTTGTCAGCGCGGCCGCGCCGGTTGTCACCAGCAAGGGGGTCAGGATGAGGACGCACAGCGCAAGCATCGCCAGGTCAATGACCTTTTCAACGCCGACGGTGGCCAGGGTACGCGCTTTGCTATCGCCAAAACGCTGACCGACCAGGTAAGCGCGCACCAATTCACCGCCGCGCAGTGGAATGGCTAATGAAACCGCCTGGCCGCTCAGCAGGATGGCGAAGAGGGAACGGAGCGGCAGATGACGGTGGTGAGGATAGAAGAGCAGGCGCCAGCGTGCAGCTTTGGCCCCATTGGTGAGCAAGACCGATAGCAACGCCAGGGCCACCCAGGTCGGCTCTGCCTGACGCAGGCTGCGAAGCACGGCGTCTGGCGCCATGTCGCGCAGGGCCAGCCAAAGGCATAGGAGGCTGACGGCTAATCCAAGCCCCACTTGTGCATAGCGCCCCCAGCGCCAGCCTGGGGCAACGGCTGGCGTCCGGTCATCCATGTCCATCATTGGCAGCCTGGCGAGTCAGAAAAAACACGCAGCCGGCCGTCAGGCGTACGACTACAGCCACCTCGGCGGCTGTAATCGCGGCCGGGCGCAGCCGGTCAAGCGCCTGGCAAACATCATTCTGAACGGCTGGACGGAAAAATCGTGGCCAAGCGACGGGCGGCAGAGCGCAAGGTGCTTTTGCCACTGCGGGGTGCGCGTCCTTCGCTCGCAGTTCCACCATCACCGGTACTACTCCCGGTACCGTTCGTGTTGCGTGATTGCTTCTCACTGTCGCCCTTGTCAGTATCACCGTAGTAGTGATGGTAATAGTAGTAGTAGTAGCCGTCCGTTGTGGTCGGGCTGAGGCGGTTGAGCGCCACGCCCAGGATGTGCGCGCCGACCTTGGTCAACTCCTGGATCGCGCGACGGGCCAGCGGCTCACGCGTTTCGCCCGAATCAATCACGAGCAGGACACCGTCCAACTGCCGTGCCAGCACGGCCGAATCGGTCACGGCCAGGGCCGGCGGGCTGTCAAAAATGACGATGTCGGCCACACTCTTGAGCACCTCGATGAGGTCGGCCATGCGACGGGAGCCGAGCAGTTCCGACGGGTTCGGTGGCAGCGGTCCACTGGTCAACACCGACAGGTTCTTGATTAGTGTAGGTTGAATCAGGTGTGGCAGCGTGGACGCATCCGGGGGCGTCAGCAGTGCGCTGGTAAGGCCCAGGTTGTTGGGCACGTTGAAGACCTTGTGAATGACCGGGCGACGCAGATCGGTGTCAATCAGCACCACCTTTTGACCGGTTTGGGCCATGATGGCCGCCAGGTTAGCGGCGGTGGTGCTCTTACCTTCGCTAGGATTGGCGCTCGTCACCAGCAGCGTGCGGATCGGTTTATCCAGGCTGGAAAACTGAATGTTGGTGCGCAGGATGCGATACGCCTCGGCAACGGGTGACTTGGGATTGAGGAAGGCTACCAACTGGCGCTCAGCATCGGCGTCGCCATTGTCTTGCCGCGTACGCGGAATGGCGCCCAGGGTGGACAGCTTGAGCGCCTGGACAACGTCGTCCGGGTTCTTCAGGGTATCATCCAGGTATTCGATGAGCAGGACGCCGCCGATTGCCAATACCATACCGACGAGCAGGCCCAGTACGGTGTTCAACAGGACACGCGGGCGCACCGGTTTCTTGGGCACTTCGGCCGGTTCGACGGTGGAGATGGTGTCTGTGGCACGTGCTTCGTTCAGCCGCAGGTCTTCGAAGCTCTTGACCAGGTTCGCGTAGCTGTTGCGGTATTGCTGCAGGCTGTCTTGAAAACGGGAGAGGTCGGCATCCTGTGCGCTGGTGCGGTTCTGAATCGCTTCCAACTCAGTGATCTTGGTTTGCACCTGGGAGATGTTCGTGGAGAGTGAGCGGATTTCTTTGTCCAGGCTTTCGCGCGATCCTGTGAATTTCTGTAGCTGGCGTTCGGTGTGCTGCTCGACAAAGACTTCGGGGATGGTGTTGGCAATTTGCGTGGCCAACTCCTTGTCAGTATCCTCCACATCTACCCGAATGAGTTGGGTATCCTGAATCGGTTCCACGCTGATCATGGACGTCAGCTCGGGCAAACCGAGGCGAGCTGTCACCGCGTCTAACACCGGGCGGGTCAACATCAACTGAGCATAGGTTTGCGCCTGGCGTTCGCTGGCGATGATCGTTCCATAGACACTCTCGTTGGCGTTGGTTGCCTGGTCCACAAAGATCGTAGCGGTTGCCAGGTAGACGGGCGTGGTGTTGCGGCTGATGACATAGGTCATGCCGCCAATCAACAGTGTCCCCAAGAGCACAAACCAGAGCCATCGCCGTAGAATGGCTCCATATTGACGTAATTCCATCAAAAAACCTCTATTTCGTCATCGTCTGACTAGAGAACAACCGCCAGTTTGGCGATCACAATCACACGATGGGTATTGCCAAACGAAGGCCAGCACGTGATCAAGGTCAAGGTGGCGTCTGGCGTCTGCTCAAGGTAGCGGGCATTGGCCAGGCGCTGCGCTAACGGGGCGCCCGTTTCCGGCACCAGGTCAATTTTCGTCACCCGATAGATCAGATGCCGCCCGTTGCTGGTGTAGAGTTCAACATCGCTGCCGGGTGTCAGGCGCGGTGTCGGCCGGTCAACATCCAGGCTGATCGCTTCGAACACCTTGCCTTTGATGTTGTTGTGACCAGAAACAACCACGTTGCCAACGGTGCCCGGCGCCGCGCTGTTGATGTGATGCCCCGCAGCGTTGTCGGCAATCTCCCATTCCGTGGTGCGCTGACCGTCGGCCGCAGTGACAATACGCCAACCCACCTCGGTCACCGGCACATCCAGCGCCAGGGCCGGAATGACCAGGCGCGTGGCTTGCACGGACTCGGTCAGGGGCGTCACCGGGACGGGCGGTGTGAGCGCCTCTGCCCCCGCCGTTGCGGTGGGCGCCGCAGTGATTTGTGGCACGGGGGTGTCCGTGGCGCCAGGGCGGGTCTCCATCGTAGTGGGGGCCGTAGTGGGGGCTGCAGTGGGGGCTGTGGTCGGCGCGGGTGTCGGCCGACCGCAGCCGGCCAGGGCCACGGCTATCATCACCACGCAAGCAATGCCCAAACTGAATTTCGATTTCATGCGTTAGGTTTTCAGGTCCCTTTGCGGCAAATTCCCGATCACGTTGGCCTGGCCCAGGGCCACGATCATCCCCACAAACATCCACAGGGTGAAAACAGGCTTGGCGCCCGGCGCAACGGCGTCGGTCAGGCTGAAAATGTGAAAAGCCAACAGGCTCGTCAATAGCCCGGCGCTGAGCAGGCGCCCGGTTGGGCTGGTAGTCCGTTTGTAGAGACTCCAACCCATGCCGGCGACCAGCAAGAGCACCGCCACATAGGCCACCAGGCCCGGAATGCCCATGTCCAGGGCCGTCTGCAAAAAGATATTATGGGCATGGCCCACATCGGCCAGGACGGGATCCACATCGAAGAAGGGCGCATACGCGATGGCCAGGCGGCGAAAGGTTCCCAGGCCAATGCCAGTGAGGGGAAAATCGGCCACCGCCAGCAGCGCCCGCTGCCAGATCTCCATCCTGCCCACCAGATTGGCCGGATCTGCGCCAGGTTGAGCCAGGAGCCACTGGCTGCTGTCACGCAACAACCAGTAGACGCCGGCGCCTGGCACAGGCAGAAAGACCACCAGGCGCCATTGCCAGACCAGGGCCACCACGCCGGCCGTCAGCAGGAGGCCAAGAATCGCACTGCGTGACTGCGTCAGCAGCAGGACGCTGCCGAGAATGGCTACGATGAGAGTCAGGAGCAGACGCTGTGCGGGCAATGCCCGCTGTGGCCAGGCCGGATCGCTGCTCCGCCGCCACGCGCCCCACCACATGGCTAATGATAACGGCAAGAAAAGGCTAATCATGCCGGCAATCTCGTTGGGGTGAAAATCTCCGCCCTGCAGACGCTGGCGCAGCGCCTCCGGCAGGCGGGGCAGGTGACGATAGAGGCCGCCCAGGTTGAAAATTTTGCGCTCGAACCAGTCAGCGCCCAGGGCGCCGAGCAGGGCCAGACCCAGGCCCAGGATCAGCAGTAGGGCTATCCACAGCCAGGCGTGACGGATGTGGTGCGTGGTGTTGATGACGGTGTAAAATGTGGCCAGGCTGAGCAGGATGCCGAGCAGCTTGGGCAGCGCCAGCGCGGGATCAACCGCCTGACGGGCGCCGACAAAAGCCATCAACGCCAGCAGGGCCAGGGGCCAATCGAGCGGCGTGCGCCGGGTCAGAAAACCGTGCCGCCACCAGCGCAGCAGCCAGGGCAGGGCCAAGAGGGCCAGGGCAAACGGCGTGATCGAGTTGGGAAAGAGCAAGAACGGTGCGGCCACTAACAAAACGACGCCTTCGTAACGCAGGACAAGATCGGCTACGTAACGTGGGCTTCGTTTTAGCATTGACGTGTGTGCAACAGGATTCGTCAAAAAAATATGCCGCCCGTGCGACGCGATGATTGTAGCCGATGATGACTCAAAAGGCAAATGGCGTTGACTTATTTTGCTTTGACATTTGAACGGCAGTTTGCTAAGATGGAACCATGCAGACCACGTACGAGTTACGCCAACGCAGTTATTTGCTCAAAATCGCGCGCGCCATGACGTCAAACCTCGATTTGGCGCCGTTGTTGCGCCTGACGTTGAGCGCGGCCGCGGAGATGGTGCAGGGCGAGGTGGGCCTGATTGCGCTCAGCCAACCGGATGACAGCTATCGCGTCGAGGCGTACTACGGCATTCCCCACCGGCTGCTGCCCCTCTTTGCTCCGCTGTTGACCGATATTCGGCGCTCGGCCAACCTGCTGGAACGGGCGTTGACCATCCCCGACCTGGCGCTGAAGTTGCACATGGTGTCCACCGCCACGGGTTTGCCGTTGCGCCAGGTGGTGGCGCTGCCCTTACAGGTCAATCAGGACCTGCTCGGTTTGATCTACATCGTGCGCAGCGGCGGCGCTGCCTTTTCCGCCAATGACCGGCAGGTTTTGCAGGATTTTGCGGATCAGGCTGCCATTGCCGTACGCAATGCGCGGCTTTACCAGGCGGTCAACGATGAACGGCGCCGCCTGGACACGATCATTCAGAACAGCGCCGACGGGGTGATGATCCTGACCCCGGAGCGCAAGATCGAGGTGATCAACCGGACGCTGGCCACGCTGACCGGGTGGACGCCTGCCGCGGCCCAGGGGCTGCCCTGTTACCAGGTGTTGGCCCTGGAAAATGTCAAGGGCGCCGATCTGTGCCAGGAGATGGGTACACCGCTGGATTTGGCCGGGCGCGGTTCGGTGACGGCCGAAGGCGACCTGGTGCGCCCCGGCGGTTCGCGCATCACGGTGGGAGTGACCTACACGCCGCTCTTCGATGAACGGGCGGCGCTGCAGCAGATTATCGTCAACGTGGTGGACATTACGCGCTTCCGTGAGGCCGAAGAGATGAAGAGCACCTTCGTGTCGGTCATCACGCATGAACTCAAGACGCCGATCTCACTGATCAAAGGCTACGCCAGCACGCTGCGCCGGGCCGATGCGCAGTGGGACTCCACCACCCTGCGCGACAGCCTGACGGTGATCGAAGAAGAGGCCGATCGGCTGAACGGGTTGGTGGATAATTTACTGGATGTCTCGCGCATTCAGGCCGGCGTGTTGCAGTTGGAATTGGCCGACGTTGACCTGCCGGGTCTGGCGGGGCGCCTGGTGGAAGGATTCAAACTGCAGAGTGCGCAGCACACCTTTGAGCTTGATTTTCCGGCGGACTTTCCGCCGGCGTTGGCCGACCAGGAACGCCTGCGCCAGGTGTTGAACAACCTGATCAGCAACGCGATCAAGTACGCGCCAGACGGCGGGGTGATCCGCATCGGCGGCTGGCTCGATGCTGCGCGCCAATTGCTGACGGTCTATGTGGCGGACCAGGGCATTGGCATCCCGTCGCAGGAGCAGGAGCATCTGTTTCAGCGTTTTTACCGGGTGGATTCGAGCCTGCGACGCAAGACGCAGGGCGCCGGCCTGGGACTTTTTCTGTGCAAAGCGATCATCGAGGCTCACAATGGGCGCATCTGGGTGCGGAGCGAACCGGGCAAAGGCAGCACATTTTTCTTCACGCTGCCCCTGGGTGCGGTGTGATGCCGCGAAAGGCGGAGGCAAGCATGGCCATAGCAAGCAGTGAAAAGCCACGCATTTTGGTTGTAGATGATGAAGCGCGCATTCGCCGCCTGGAGCGAATGAATCTGGAGCTGGAAGGTTTCGAGGTCATCGAGGCAGCCGACGGCTTTCAGGCGCTCGATCGCGTGCGCGAGGACTTGCCCAACCTGGTGGTGATGGATGTGGCGATGCCGCAGATGGACGGTTTCGAGACCTTGCACCTGCTGCGCGAGATTTCTTCGGTGCCGGTCATCATGGTCACGGTGAAGGCCGAAGTGAGCGACCGTATCCATGGGCTTGACCTGGGAGCCGATGATTATCTGACCAAGCCGTTCAATCCCCAGGAATTGGTGAGCCGCATCCGCGCGGTGCTGCGGCGCACGGACGATCGCAGCCTGGCGACCCAGGAGTTGATCCGGGTGGACGATGGGCTGAGCATTGATCTGGAGCGCCACGAGGTGCTGGTGCATGGTGTGCGCATCAAGCTGCGCCCCACCGAATATCGTTTGTTGTACCACCTGGTGCAGAACGCGGGCCGCGTGGTGCCACGCGAAACGCTGATGGCGCGGGTGTGGGGGCCGGAGTATCGCGACGAACATCAACTGCTGCGCGTCTACATCACCTATCTGCGGCAGAAGATCGAGCCGGACCCCGCCCACCCGCGCTACATCATGAACGAACGCGGGGTGGGCTACAGTTTCGTGGACTTCAAGCGCAGGCCGGGCGAGTGACGAAGTTTGGCCGCCGGGCCATTCATCACCCACTGACTTACGACCCGGTGTGGCACTCGGTGCATTTTTCGTCCGTGTCAGCGCGGTGGTCCGCCGGCAGCTCAAGGCGATCAGCGGCGTGACATAACGAGCAGGTCTCGCGCCCTTCGATTGGATGGGCCATCGGCTGCGGTGTGGGCGTTGGGCCTGGCGTGGAGGGCAGAGCCGCCTCGTGGCAGCGCAGACATTCAGCGCCGGTATAGAGCGCATGATTGGCCGGGATAGGCACAGTGCTGCGTGGGTTGTGGCAGGCAGTGCAGTCCATGTTGTTGAGCAGCGGATGCGGCATCAGCGGTGGTCTATGCATGCTGGTGGCAGTTGTCAGCGGCGTCGGCCGCGAATCGGCTGTTGGCAGGGGGGCGGCCGGCGTCGGACGGGTGCAGGCGGCCGACAGGATCATCAGAACCAGAACAAGCGGGATGCGATGGATTGGGTTTCTCGAACAGCATTTTCGTATTTGTACAAGCATGTTGTTCATTCTACACCATTCCAGTGAGAACAGCAATCAAAACGTTCTTTTGCTATGGCCGGTTTGCATTGTGGCGTACAGTTGTGTATAATCTGCCGCAGTATAAAGTCAACCTCTTGCACAGCTGGCGGAAGAAAAAATGTCTGCACCGCGCGACAAAATTGGCTATCTGTCAGAAATCGAGATCTTTCAAGATCTCTCCCCTCGCGAGATCCAAGAGATAGATCGTATCACGACGATCAGCCAGGTTCAGAAGGGCAAGGTATTCTATCGCCCAGAAGAAACGGGCGAGGTTCTCTTCATTCTGAAAAAGGGCAAGGTGCAATTGTATCGCATTTCGGCCGAGGGGAAGAAGCTGGTCATCACGACGCTGGGACCTGGCACCCTTTTTGGCGAAATGGCCCTTTTGGGCCAACAGATGCACAACGCGTTTGCCGAAGCCACCGATGATTGCCATATCTGCGTCATGAGCCGCACGGACCTGGAGCGGCTGTTCCTGAACAAACCGATGGTGGCGCTGCGCGTGCTGGAGATTACCGGCCGCCGCCTGCGTGAGGCGGAAAAGCGCCTGGAAGACATGGCCTTCAAAGGCATCCCCGCTCGCCTGGCCTCGCTGCTCCTGCGCGTACGCGTGGAGCAAAACAGTGACGACATCAAAGGGTTGACGCATCAGGACCTGGCCGAAACGGTGGGCACTTATCGTGAGACGGCCACCCAGGTCCTCAACGACCTGAAGGTGCAGGGCCTGATTGAGATCGGCCGCAAACACATCGTGATTCTGGACCCACAGCGGCTGCAGGCCGTCGCCGGGTCTTAACCGAATCCAACCCCCCAATCCCGCAGGCTGCTCCAGGACGAGTCGCCTGACTGCCCTCTCGAACAATCTGTCGCACCCGTACCCGATGCTTATTTCAACCGGCGTGACGGCACTCGCCGCGAGACCGGTATTGTTATAGACCATCACCCTGGTGTTCTGGCATTTCTGCTATTGCGGCGCCCGTGCGTCGCCGGCAGAAGGCCCTGAGCAGGAAAGGAGAATTGGCGCCCCATCTTAGTGACAGCAACCGTCAGGGTGTTCACACCTGTCTGCGCCTTGACCATCGTGTTCGTTCGACTGTTCGGCACCCCAAGTGCATCACCCAGAGGAGAAACTTTCATCATGCGTAAAACTGGACTGTATGTCCTACTCGTTGTGCTGTTGCTCGCCACCATGGCGATCGTGGCGCCCTTTGCAGGCGCTAACCAGCTTGCCGGCCCTGTGGCCCCAGGCGCCCAGGATGTAGCTGCTGCCGCCGGTGGCAAGGTCGAGTTCGTTCCTGGCCACAATGTCCCGAACGCACCGATGGCGCCAGGCGCCATCCTGTTCGACAACGGCCCCCTGGTCACGCATCCGGGCGGTGGTTTCGGCGGCGCCGATGCCAGCGCCGTGCAGACAGCAATCGGCCTGACTGTCTACGGCTTTGGCCAGCAGCTTTCGGCCAATAACCGCGTCGCCGACGACTTCACTGTCCCAGCCGGCGAAACCTGGACGATCAACACGGTTACTTTCTACGCGTATCAGACTGGCTCGACGACTACCTCGACCATGAATCGCGTCAATCTGCGGATCTGGAGCGGTATGCCGGACGTCGGCAGCGTCGTCTTCGGCGACACCACCACCAACCGCATGGCCAGCACCAGTTTCACCAACGACTACCGCGTGCTTGATACGGGCCTGACCGTTAGCAACCGCCCCATCATGGGCCAGGTGACCACGGTGGGCACCGTGCTGACCGCCGGCACCTACTGGCTCGACTGGCAGACCGGCGGCACTTTGGCCTCTGGTCCCTGGGCGCCCCCTGTCTCGATCGTGGGTCAGACGGGCAAACCGGGCGCCAATGCCATGCAATCCATTGCCGGTGCAGCATTCGTCGCCCTACTTGACACCACTTTCCCGCAAGACCTGCCGTTCATGATCGAAGGCAGCAGCAGCGGAGGCGGCCCCACCCCCACGCCTACGACTCCGCCGCCTCCGACTCCGACTCCCACACCGCTCCCGCCGCGCTGCCCCGCCGGCTTCAGCGAAGTGACGCTGGTCAACGAAGGCTTCGAAGGCACCTTCCCGCCCGCCGGCTGGGTCGTGGCCAACAGCACCTCAAGCTGCACAGGCATTCCTGACTGGACCAACACCGATCCTGGCGCCCGCGGCAACCTCACCGGCGGCAGCGGCCTCTTCGCCGTCGCGGACAGCGATGCCTGCGGCAGCGGCGTTGCGATGAACGCCCAGATGTGGTCACCTGTGCTCAACCTGACCGGCTACACCGATCCGCGCATCGTCTTCAAGTATGACTACAACGACCTCGGTTCTGCGGACTCCGGCGCGCTGGACTTCAGCACCGACGGCGGCTCGACCTGGTCGAACATCACCACCTGGACGGTCGATGATCGCGGCCCCAAGACCTACGATGGCACCTTCGTCTCCACCAGCGCCAATACCGTCATCCGCTGGCACTACATCGCCGGTTGGGACTGGTGGTGGGAAGTGGACGATGTCGCGGTCACGGCCTGCCAGGCTCCGCCCACCGCGGTTGACCTGGACGATGTCTCGGCCAGCAATGGCACGGTGACCTGGGCCTGGATGTTGGCCGTTTTGATGGCTGTAACCGGCGTCTCTGTCTGGCGCTGGCGCCGCGGCACCAACTAACGTTGAACCCGCGGGTGTAGTTCGGCTCCCGAACGTTTGAAACAAGAAAGCCAGGCTTCTGCAAAGAGGCCTGGCTTTTTTTTGTCAATTCTTCAGGTTTTCAATCGTTGGCCGACGCGGCCGCAGGCGATTCGGTGTCACTGACTGGCGCCGGTGTGAAGCTGACGTCCGCCAGCCGCCGCGTTGCCAGTTCGACATAGGCCGCGTTGGTCTCATAGCCCACAAAATGGCGCCCGGCTTTGCGAGCGGCAATGGCCGTTTGCCCGCTGCCCATGAACGGATCGAGCACCACCTCATCGGCCAGGCTGTAGAGCTGAATCAGGCGCCGCGGCAGTTCGATCGGAAACGGCGCGGGATGACCGATCTTGCTGGCTGCCTCGGCCGCGAAAGTCCAGACGCTCTTGGTGTACTCCAGAAATTCATCGCGGCCAATCGTGTTCTTGCGCCCGGGGTTGTGGCGGGTGTAAGTGTCTTTGCAAAAGACCAGGATGTACTCGTGCGCATCACGCAGGATGGGATTGGTGGCCGACATCCAACTGCCCCACGCGGTGGATGGACTCCCGCCCGCGGCCTTGTTCCAGATGATTTCGCCGCGCATCAGGAAGCCCAAATCGAGCATGGATTCCAGGATGAAGGCGTGCAGCGGGATGTACGGCTTGCGTCCCAGGTTCGCCACGTTGATGCAGGCGCGACCGCCGGGCACCAACACCCGTTTGACCTCGCGCCACGCACGCGTCAGAAAGGCCAGGTATTCCGACAGCGAAAGGTCGTCGTCATACTGCTTGCCCACGTTGTACGGCGGCGAGGTGACCATCAAGTGGACGCTGGCATCGGGCAGGTCATCCATCGCTTCACAGCTCTTGCAGAAGATGCTGTCCAGCGCGGCCGCTGGCAGTGGATTTTCTGCATAGGGCGCCCCGCTTGGCGTGTCCAACAGCGGCAATTCTGCCATCAGGCGGCTGGCATAAAACGGCGTGGCATCATGATTGGCGCGCCCCGTGGAGCCGAAGTTACTGGTGATCGTGCGTGGTTTGCGACGTGGTGGCGACACCGGTCCTGTTTCCTTTCTCGTCTTCGTGCCTTCGTGTGCGGGCGCTTGTCAGGATTGTCAACTTATGGTATGGTGAGTACGCAGTCGGCTGCTGCAAGGTCAGAAACCCGGTTTTCAGCCATGTCTGTCCAGTGTTGGAGAGGTTGGTCATGCCAGTTCCACGTTTGACCGCGATCGTCTTGCATGTGACCCATGTGGCGTCCAGTGCTGCCTTCTACCGGGACTGCCTGGGCGCCGTGTCCCTGTTCGACTATGGCGATACCGATACATTCCTGGCCCTACGTCTGGGTGATGTCGAACTTCATCTGCACGCCGCGCAGGCTGCCACTGAGCAGCTTGCGTCAACCTGGCCGGTGGGGGCGGCCAACGGCGTGGGGGTTGCTCTGCACATTCACGCCAGCGATCTGACACGACTCAGCAGCCTGATTCAGCGCGCCGGCGGTCAAGTCCTGCAGGAAGCCAGCCCCCAGCCCTGGGGCACGATTGAGATGGTCGTGGCCGATCCCGATGGCTTTTGCCTTCTCCTATGGGAAGGACAGCACAGCCCGAACATTCAAACCTGGTGAAGCTCTGCTGTAGGTCCGGCCTCCTGGCCGGACGACGCTGGCGCAGGAGAGCGTGCTCTGCCGCAGACAGCGTCGTCACGCCGGAGGCGTGACCTACGATTGCGCTCTCCGCGGTGGATTCCAGGTCTCCCTCAATCCCTCAATTGGGCGCGGTCAGTTCCTGTATCTTACCCGAAACCAGGCGCATCAGCTCGCCGACAGTGTCGCGATCGAAAGCAAAGCGGATGTTTGCCGCCTGGAAAAGGGCCGGCAATGGGCGCGTGTCACCCAGCGCCAGCGCGGCTCGATAGTCAGCCACCGCTTGCGCCTGATCGTGCAGCGCGTTGCGCCACACCTGCATGGCGCCAACCTCAGCCAGGCCGTATTCGATGTAGTAGAAGGGCACGGTGAAGATGTGCCCCTTGCGCTGCCAACCGGTCTCCTTCTCCCTCTGCAGGCCAGTGAAGTCAATTCCCGGCATGAAGCGATCCCACAGCTCGCTCCACTTGGCATCCAGATCGGTGGCCGTGATATTGTCCGGCGCTTCGGCATAGACCCAATGCTGGAAACGATCCACCACGGCCATGTAGGGCAAGAAGGTGATAATACCGCGCAGCTTCTGGGCGTAGGCCCGCTGTGCGTCAGCCTCTGAGTAGAAACCGCCGCGACTTTGCGCCAGATAGGGCGCCGCCAGCAGTTCCATGCCCATCGAAGCCACCTCACAGAATTCCATGGGGCCGTTGAGGTTCCAAACCAGCGGCTGGCGCGCCGACTCCAGATAGTGGAAGGCATGGCCGCCCTCGTGCAGCAGGGTCTGCACGTCATCATGCGTCCCCGCCGCGTTCATGAAGATGTACGCACGCCGGCTGACCGGGAAGCTGGCGCAATAGCCGCCGGGCGCTTTGTTTTGCCGTGAGGGCAGATCCAGAAACCCGTCGCGCAGCGTGGCAAAGTGCTTGCCCAACACCGGGTCAACCTGGTTGAACATGCGCTGCACCCCGGCTTCCAGATCGCGCACGTCGTTGAACGGTCGCAGCGGTTCACCTTCGGTTTCAACCTCCATGTCCCACGGGCGCAGCGTAGTCAGTCCCAGTTTGGTCGCCCGTTGCTGATTGAGCGCCGTCGCCACGGGCACGACCTCATGCTCGATCGCATCGTGAAATGTGAAGCAATCCTCCGGCGTATAATCGAAACGGTTATAAGCCTGCCACATGTAGGATCGAAAGGTGGAAAATCCGGCATTGCGTGCCATCTGCCGTCGCTTGGGCAGCATGCTGAGGTAAAGCTCGTTCAGCCTGGCGCGGTCGGCCAGAAAACGATCCATCAAGAGGCGCCAGGCGCGCTCACGTGTCGCGCGGTCGCGCTCATGCAGGTGTAAGCCGGCCTGCGGCAGGGTTTCCACCTGTCCATCCCACTCGATGGTCATGGCGCCCACGGTCTTGTCGTACTCGTTGCCTTGCTTGACCAGTTCCGTTTCCAGCGGGATGTTCTCTTCGCGGAAGATGCTGGCTTCGGTGCGAAAGCGCTTCAGCAGCATCGCCGTGTCGGCCGCCGGCACATAGTCGCTCAGGGCCAGGAACTTCTGCTTCAGAGCCTGGTTGGCGGTGGACGATTTGGGAACAATGTCCTCCACCAGGTGGTTGAAGCGCGCCTCGGCCGCGGCGTCTGCCGTGTTTTCCGATACCGCACGGTTAATCTGCGCGCTGCCCTCATGCAAGGCCGCGTTCAGGTCGCTCCATTCTTGCAGCCAGGCGCCGGCGGTTTCGACGGTCAGCTCGGCCGCCTGCAGCCGGTCGAACAGCGGCTGCAAGGTCCCCCAATCGAGGATATCAATGTGTGGATATGCCATGGTACCATCCTATCGCAATTGATCTGTAACCGGTGCTCGCCGCTGCAGACGCTGGGCGCTGTGCGCGGCGCGCTCCGCGTGGTAGGATGAGCGCACCAACGGCCCACATTCCACCCACGGAAAGCCGCGCGCCTGCGCCTCGTCGCGCAGTTGGGCGAACTCGTCCGGTGAATAGTAACGCTCGATCGGCAGGTGAAAACGGCTCGGCTGCAGATACTGGCCGATCGTGATGATGTCCACCTGGTGGTCGCGCAGATCATCCATCACCTGCAAGACCTCATCCCAGCGCTCGCCCAGCCCCACCATCAGGCCGGATTTGGTGAGCGCGCCCGGATCCATCTGCTTGGCCGCAGTCAGCACCTGCAGGGAGCGAGGGTACTTGGCCTGCGGCCGCACCCGCTGATAGAGCCGCGGCGCGGTTTCTACATTGTGGTTCAAGATTTCCGGCTGCTGCGCCATCACCTTCTGCAAGGCGTCCATGTTACCCATGAAATCGGGGATCAGGACCTCGATCGTCGTCTCCGGCATCAGCGCCCGGATGCAGCGGATGGTTTCGGCAAAGATGCCTGCGCCGCCATCCGACAACTCATCGCGGTTGACCGACGTCAGCACAGTGTGGCGCAGTCCCATCGCCTGCACAGAATCGGCCACCCGCTGCGGCTCCGCCAGGTCCAGAAACTCAGGCCGGCCGGTCTTGATCTTGCAGAAGCCGCAGGAGCGCGTGCAGGTATCGCCCAGCAGCAGAAAGGTGGCAGTGCCGGCGTTCCAACATTCGCCAATGTTGGGACAGCCGGCCTCCTCGCACACCGTGTGCAGCGTCTTGCCGCGGAACAAGCCCTTGAGCTCGTCGTACTTGGAACTGTCCGGCGCGCGCACCCGCAGCCAGTCTGGCCGCCGGCCTGGCGTCAAGTGTTCATGATGCCAGTCATGCCGGGGCGGCTCCGGATTCAGTTCGATGGGCACAGAGGCAGATTGAGTCATGATCTATTTTCAGGTCGGACGGAACTCGCCCTCGATGAAGTCGTCGCCGCTGCCACCGCTGCCGGGGTTGGAGTTGGGGCCGCCATCGCCGGCGTCGCCGGCGTCGCCGGCCGGCCCGCTGCCGGTTTGATGCATGCGTGTGCCCACCTGTTGCCAGGCCGCCATCAGCTCATCGCTGGCGCTGCGAATGTGGCTGCCATCCTGACCTTGCAGGGCAGAGCGCGTGGCGGCCACCTTGCCTTCCAGCATGGATTTGTCCTCGGCCGTGATCTTATCGCTGTTCTCGTGGACAAACTTCTCCACCTGGTAGACCGACATATCCGCGTGATTACGAGCCTCTACTTCATCCTTGCGGCGTTGGTCTTCTGCGCGGAAGCGCTCGGCATCCTTGACCATGCGCTCGATCTCATCTTTTTGAGACCACTGGAGGCCGTGATGCGGATTTGCTGCTCGCGCCCGGTCGCCTTGTCCTTGGCAGAGACGTGCAAGATGCCGTCGGCGTCAATATCGAACGCCACTTCAACCTGGGGCATCCCGCGCGGCGCCGGCGGAATACCGTCCAGGATGAAATTGCCCAGCATCTTGTTGTCGCCGGCCATCTGACGTTCGCCCTGGAAGACCTTGATCTCGACGCTGGTCTGCATATCGGATGCAGTAGAAAAGACCTGGCTCTTCTTCGTCGGAATGGTGGAATTGCGCTCGATCAGCGCCGTCATGACCCCGCCGAGCGTCTCGATGCCAAAGGTCAGCGGTGTGACATCCAGCAAGAGCACGTCCTTGACTTCACCCTTGAGCACACCGGCCTGAATGGCCGCGCCCACGGCTACCACTTCATCCGGGTTGACGCCCTTGTGCGGGTCCTTGCCAAACTGGCGACGGACCGCTTCCTGCACCGCCGGCATACGCGTCATGCCACCGACCAGAACCACCTCATCAATGTCCTTCACCGTCAGCTTGGCATCCTCCAGCGCGCGGCGCACAGGCACAATGCTGCGCTCGATCAGGTCGCCGGTCAACTGCTCCAGTTTGGCCCGTGACAGCGTCATGGTCAGGTGCTTAGGCCCGCCGGCGTCTGCGGTGATGAAGGGCAGGTTGATCTCGGTCTGCATCACCGTCGAAAGCTCGATTTTAGCCTTTTCGCCTGCTTCCTTGAGGCGCTGCAACGCCATGCGATCCTGGCGCAGGTCAATGCCCTGTTCTTTCTTATACTCGTCGGCGATCCAGTCAATGATGCGTTGATCGAAGTCATCCCCGCCCAGGAACGTGTCGCCATTGGTGGAGAGCACCTCGAACACGCCGTCGCCGACATCCAGGATGGAGATATCGAACGTGCCGCCGCCCAGGTCATAGACGGCGATCTTCTCATCCTTCTTCTTGTCCATCCCGTAGGCCAGTGAGGATGCGGTGGGTTCATTGATGATGCGCAAAACGTTGAGACCGGCAATTTTGCCCGCGTCTTTGGTCGCCTGACGCTGACTATCGTTGAAATAGGCCGGCACGGTGATGACCGCGTCGGTCACCGGCTCGCCCAGGTAGGCCTCGGCATCGGCCTTGAGCTTCTGCAAGATCATGGCAGAAATCTCCGGCGGCGAATACTCCTTGCCACCCATCACCACCCAGGCATCGCCGTTTTGCTTTTCGGCAATCTTGTAGGGAAGTATCTGGCGGGCGCGCTGCACCTGTGGGTCACTAAACTTGCGCCCCATCAGGCGCTTGACCGAAAAGATCGTGTTATCCGAGTTAGTAATGGACTGACGCCGGGCCACCTGGCCCACCAGGCGCTCGCCCGTCTTGGGGTTGACAGCCACCACCGATGGTATCAGGCGCGCCCCTTCACTGCTCGGAATGACGACCGCTTCGCCGCCCTCCATGACAGCCACCACTGAGTTTGTTGTTCCCAGGTCAATGCCGATGATTTTTCCCATTATGATATTTTCTCCTTATTCCTGTCCGGCCCTTGTGCCGTCTGCTTGATTCCCTCTGTCACCAACTGGCGTCTTACTGCGCCACGCGCACCAGAGCCGGTTGCAAGATCCGCTCGCCCAATTTATAACCCTTGCGCACTTCGCCAATGATCTGATTGGTTTGATACCCTTCGACTGCCTCGTGAGTGATCGCCTCATGTAAGGCTGGGTCGAAACCCTGGCCGTCGGTCTCGATGACCGTGACGCCCTCACTGCTCAGTATATGGCTCAACTTGCGCTGAATGAGCGCAAAGCCGTTGACCCACTGCTGATCCTGCTCATTCAGGTCGGCCGGAATATGGGCGAAGGCGAGGGCGACATCGTCCAGCACCGGCAGGATGCGCAGGAGCAGGCGTTCGTTGGCGCTGAGGATCAGGTCGGCGCGCTCACGCTCGAAGCGCCGGCGCATGTTCTGCGCCTCAGCCGTGGCGCGCAACCAGCGGTCCTTATAATCGGCCGCCTCGTCCTGCGCAGTCTGCGCGGCTGCTTCCAGTGCGGCCAGGACAGCCGCGCTGTCAGCCGGGGTTTCGATGACCGGCGCCGCCTCCGCGGCGTCGCTGCCGTTTGTGTTCAATTCGTCTGCCATGATCTCTCCCACGGTCGTATTTTCTTGCATCATCGCTATCCGTAAAACTCGCGCAGCAGTTCGCTCATTAGATTTGCCACGTAGCGCACCGCGCTGATCGTGCGACCATACGGCATGCGCAGTGGCCCTAATACGCCCAAAACGCCGGTGGTATCGTCATCCACGCCGTAGCGCGATAACACGAGGCTGACCTGGCTCAGCTCGCGCCAACGCCCTTCGCCGCCGATGATAACTTGTACACCATCGCTCTCACGTGTCTTGGCTACAATGCTCTCCAGCAGCGGTCGCGCCTCGATGATCTCCACCACGCGGCGGATCATATCGCCTTCGGCAAACTCTGGCTCAGTCAGAGCATGGCTCAAGCCCTCGCGGTAAATATCGCTCACCCGTGAATCGAGCCGCTCCATGATCGGAATCATGAGATTGGCCACGTCGGCGGCCCAACTGCTCAAGATCGGACTCTGCGCTTTGATCTCGGCCACCGTGCGACCGGTCAACTGTTCGTTGAGTTCATTCGTGACGCGATGCAACTCCTCTTGCAGCAGGGGCAAGCTCAGCATCTGCTGCTTGACGCTTCCCTCCATGGTGACCAACACCAGGAGCACAATACCGTCACGAATTTCGATCAACTCCAGGCGTTTGAAGCGGCTGTTGATCGCCTTGGGGGCCGTCGCCAGGGCCACATTATGCACCGTGTGCGCCAGCACTGCCGCCGCCAGCTTGACCCAGTGATCCATCTCCGCCCGCGCCTGGCCGAACTGATGGCGAATGAGCAGGCGCTCTTCAGACGGCAAGGTCATGTCACCCAGGAGATGTTCAACGAAGAAACGGTAGCCTTCTTCCGTGGGCACACGTCCGGCCGAGGTGTGCGGGTGCGTCAGGAAGCCCAATTCCTCCAGCGCCGCCATTTCGCTGCGGATGGTGGCCGGACTCACTCCCAACTCATAACGCTCCAGGATGGCGCGCGAACCCATCGGGATACCAGACGCAATGTATTCCCGAATCACCAGGCCCATGATCGTACGCCGTCGAGCGCTCAGTTCATCTGTCATTCTTGTCTGTTCTCAGCGTGCCGGTTGAATTTTTAGCACTCTCGTCGTCAGAGTGCTAAGGCGACCGGGCACAATGATACCATGAAGGCAAGCGGATGTCAAAAGAATTTTAACGCCCTGCGCGCCCGCGCCAGTTGACGGCATGCATGGCTCCTTGTATACTTCTGTTCATGGATTCAACTCTTGATTTCGCAGCACAACTTTCCAGCCTGGGGCCAGTGGCGTTCAAGGTCACGCTGGCTGCTTTGCTCGGCAGCCTGATTGGGCTGGAGCGCATCTGGAAACGACATCCGGCCGGGCTACGCACCAACATGGTCATCGCGGTGGCCTCGTGTCTTTTCACCATCCTGTCCCTGAGTTGGTTTCCGATGGAGGGCACCTCGCGCGATACGGCCCGTGTCGCCGCGCAGATCGTCACCGGCGTCGGTTTTCTGGGCGCCGGCGCTCTCGTGCAGACAAAGAGCAGCATCCGCGGCATGACCACCGCGGCCACGATCTGGCTGGTGGCTGCTATCGGCATGGCGGTAGGCGTGGGCGCCTTTGCCCTGGCCATCTTCACCACCCTGCTGACTATCGCCGGCCTGGTGGTGCTGGCGCCGGTCAGCTATCACCTGGAACAGCGCGCCAAAGCGCGCCTGCGCCAGCGTCAGCGCCGACTGGCCGATAAAAACGGCAAAACTCCCCCCGACAGCCCCTGGGCCTGGCGTGAAGAGGACGGAGAAGAAAGCGAGAACGGCGACGCCGATCATCACTAGCCCCCGTCGTATGTCACGCCCCCGGCGTGACGACGCCCCCCGCGACGAATCGCACTTCCGCGCCAACGAGGCACGCCGGAGGCTTGCATTACAGCCCTTGCGTCCCTGCGTCCTTGCGTCCCTGCGTTGAAATTCGCACTCTCAACCGTAGGTCACGCCTCCGGCGTGACGACGCCCCCCGCGACGAATCACGCTTCCGTGCGCCAACGAGGCACGCCGGAGGCTTGCATTACCACCCCGGCAGCCAATCGGGCGCGTAGTCGAAATCCACTTCATTGAATGTCAGCAGGGCCAGGCCGCTGCCATTGGCCTCGATGCGAAACACCTCGCTGTGCCCACTGCCGGCCCGATAACCGCTGAAGACGATGGTCTCGCCGACAAAACCCCAGGCCGGCGCACTCGGTCGCAGCGCCTGCGGCACGAGCAAGACAATGCTGCTGCCATCCGCGGCCATGGTGTAAAGCCCCTGCTGCTCGCGCGTGCCCCAGAAGGCCAAACGATCGGCCAGGGGCGACCAACTGGGGCTGGCGTCGCCGTTGGGGTTGACCGTCAGGCGGCGCACGTCGCTGCCGTCGGCCGCCATGCTGAAGATCTCCGAGTTCGGGCCGATGCGGTTCGACTGAAACGCAATCCGGCCGCTCGCACGTGACCAGTCAGGCCCCAGGTCTGCGGACGGGTGATTCGTCAAGCGCGTCACCGCGCCGCTGGTCACCTCCACCGTGTAGATTTCCCAATTGCCATCGCGATCGCTGCTGAACGCCAGCCGGCTGCTGTCCGCGGACCAGGTCGGGTCTTGATCATGGCCGCTGCCAAACGTCAACTGGCGTGCATTGCGCCCATCGCGGCTCATGAGCCACAGATGGCCGGGGCCGCTGGCATCGGCGCGCACCATCGCAATCCAGCGGCCGTTGGGCGAGCCAACCGGCGAGGTTTCATACGCGTCGTTGGTGAAGGTCAAGCGCCGCTGCTCACGGCCGTCGGGCAGCATGCGGTAGATGTCGCTGTTGCCGTCGCGATTGCTGGCAAACACCACCTGCGCCGGGCCTTGATCCTGAATCACGGTGATGGCGTTGCCGTCGCCGCTGGTGATGTAAACCTTATCGCGCGCCGAGTCGAGCGCAATCCCCTCCTCGGCTCCCACCGGCAGCGGAATCACGGTCACCAGGCCCCAGTCATCCGTCCGGTAAACCCTGACCTCGTCGCCGCACACCACAAAGAGATGCCCGCTGTCTGGATTGACCGCCAGAACGAACGCCTCTTTGCCGACAGCAAGCGTCGCCACCACGGCTGCCGCCTGCGTGTCGAGCACCGTCACGGTGTGCGCGCTGCCGCGATTGGCCGCGTACAGATAGCGGCTGACCGGGTCGAAAGCCAGGCCGTAGGGCCGGGGGATGCCGGTGTAGTGACCGACGGTCAGGCCGTCGTGCAGCCGCGCAATCTCATCGGCGCCGTGGGCCGAAAGATAGACATCGCCTGTGACCGGATCCGCAGCGAAGAGGCTTGGCTCATGCCCCACATCGTGCAGGGTGCGGATGACGCCCAGCGTTGCCGGGTCGAACACTGTCACCGTATCGCTGCCAAAATTTGCCACATAGCCGTAGCTGCCCTGCACCACGATGCCGTTGGGCAGCAGATCGGCCGCCACGGTGTTGGCGACCGTGTTGGTGTTCGCATCCACGATCTTGACGTTGTTCGTCTGGCGGTTCGTCACGCCCAGCCAGCCGTTGGGGCTGATCCAGGCCACGCCGTTTGGCCCGGTGGCTTCATTGGCCTCACTCGCCAGGTTGACCTGGGTCTGCAGGGCGAGCGGACTGGTGTTGATCACACCGAGCGTGCGGCCGCTGTGCTCATCCCCATGAAAAGCCACGTAGGCGCGCAGACCGTCCGCGCTGAGCACGATACCGTGCGGATGCGCGCCGGCCGGCAGATTCAGGCGGCCCGCCCAGTAGGGCGTTGGCGCCTGCCCCGGCAGCGCTGTCGGGATGGTTGAAGGAGTTGCAGTCGGCGTTGGCGTGCGCGTGGGGGTGGATGTCACCGGCACGGTCGCGGTGGGCGTGCGCGTGGGGGTAGATGTGGCCGCGGCAGTGGGCGTGGGGGTGGCGGTGTTGGCGCTGGTTGGGGTGGGCGTGGGGGCGGCGGCCAGGTTGTGCAGATCAAAGATGAAGACACCGGCAGGCGTTGTGACATACAGATCGTAGGGCGCGGCGTCCATCACCAGCAGGTCGCGCACCTCCAGGTTGTCGAAAGAGGTTCCGGTCACGCGCGCCCAGTGCTGCATGGAAGCTGGCGTGCGGACGTACAAGCCATGTCTGGCGCCCAACAGGTAGCGATGCTGCGGGTCGGCCGGCATCTGCGCCAGGGAGAACAGCCCGCCGGGCAGCTCATCGGCCAAGCCGGTTGAGATGCTCAGCCAACTGGCGCCGTTGTCGGACGTGTGGAAGACGCCGTTGGCGGCCGCGGCCAGGACATGTCCGGCCGTCCAACGATCCACCATCAGATCGCCAAACCAGCCCATGTCGAACTCCGGCGGGGTGGACCGCGTCCACGTGGCCCCGCCGTTGGTGCTGAGGATGACCGCGCCGCCGCCGCCCTCGCTCACGCCGCCAACCCAGACCGTGTTCCAACCTGGTTCGATCGGCGCCATCACCTTGACGTCGTACAGGCCAAAGAGCGGGCTGGGCTGATGGGTGAAGGAATCGCCGGCGTTCGTGCTCAGGTATGGCCCGTCACAGCCGGCCGCGTACAGGCGTTGATCGAGCGAGTTGGCCGTCAGCGGCTTCAGGTTGAGGCCGCTGAGCAGTTGATACCACGCCTGCCCGCCGTTGGTGGTGCGCCAGAAGGGCGTGGGGTCGCCGCCCGCGTAGCAAGGATAGCCCTCGCCCGCGTACAGGATGTCGGGAAAGGCGCTGCTGATGGTGTGTTCCGCCAGCGCGACGCCCATCTCCGACCAGATCGCGCCGGCGTTGGTGGAGCGATAGAGCAGGCGGTTGGGGCTGGCCAGCACATCAGCCTGAATGATGTTGCTCCAGGGGTAGCCAAAGATGCGCGCGGCTGGGCCGCCGGGCAGGATGAGCTGCTCGTAGGGAGGAATGTCGAGCGGCGTCCAGTTTGCGCCGTAGTCGTCGCTGCGCAGTGTGCGGCCCTTTGCGCTGACGAAATCGTACAGCGAGGCGTACAGCGCGGTGTTGACCGATACACCGCCCACGGCCAACGGCAAGGCGCGGAAAGGCGCCGCGAAATCGTGCATGTAGTCCCAGGTGATGGCGTAACGGTCGGGCAAGAAGGCATTGTGGCTGACGAAGAGGACATCATCGTTGCCCACGACCAGGCCGCGCGACCCGCCATCGAGCATCAGACCGAAGCCTGGCCCGCCGCTGAGCGGAAAGCCGAGCGGCGCGGTGGGCAGCGGCTCCCAGATGGCCGCGGTGGTGCGGTAGAGGGTGGCGCCGCCGCGCGGTCCCTGTGCTCGTGATGAGGAACATGACGTTATGCGCCTGCGGGTCAATCACGATGGGACTGGTCACGTCGCCATTCAGACCCATGCCCGCCTCTGCCCAGGTCAGGCCGCCGTCGGTGCTGGTGACGAGCGCCGTTTGCATGGCGCTCGACCAGGGCACGCCGGCAAAAAGTTGATCGGGATTGTCCAGGCTGACGGTGACCGGCCCGGCCTGAATATCGCTGCGCCTGGCCCAAGACGTGCCGGCGTCTGTGCTGCGCCACAAACCCTGATAACTGGCGCCGATGTAGAGCGTCTGCGGGTGATTGTAGTCCATGCCGATGTAGCCGCGGCTGCGCAGCGGCGCGCCGCTGATGAGCGCCGGCAGCGGCAGGTAACTCCAGTTCTCGCCGCGATCATCACTCCGCACCAGGTAGCCTTCGTTGGTCAGGCCGTAGAGCGCGCCGCCCTCGCCGGGCGCGGTCACCAACGAGCGCAGGTAGCGCGTTTGCAGGAGGTTGGGCGGCACAGTCGGCGTGGGGGTCGGCGTGGGGGTGGGCGTCGGGGGAGGATTGAGTGCGAGACGGTTGGGGGCGAACGGCAAGTGACTGCTGCTGACGCTCGGCGCGCACGCGATGAGCGACGCGTCGTCCACATACATGGCCGTGCTACGACCGTCGCCATCGTTGAACGTGCCGAAGTGGACCTGCACGGTGCGGCCGGCAAAGTCGCCCAGGTTGGCGTCCAGCCGCTGCCAGGCGCGGGCATTGCTGCGCGTCCACAGCAGGGTGCGCAGAATGGCGCCGTTGCTGTCGAGAATCAGCACATACTGGCGATCGCCGGCCAGGGGCGTTTCCCAGGTCAGGGCGGCCGCGCCCGGAGCAGGGGCATCGCCGGGCGTCCGCAGGTTGACCTCGGCCGAGACCGGGTACCACCACAGGGTCAGGGTGATGTTGGCGCCCGCCGGCAGGGCAACGGTCTGCGACGCGCTGGAGTAGCTGTAGACATCGCGGCCCTGGTCAATGCCGCTGCGGCCGCTGCGTTGACCGCTGCGCACCACGCGGGTGCTGTAAGCGGCCGGATGGGGCGTCTGGGGGAAGCGCCAGGCCGCGTCGTACTCGAAGCCGCCGTTGACCAGGCGCTCCTCGCACAAACCGCCGAAGTGCCAGACGCCGGCCGACGTGGCGACATGGGTCATCAATCCATCGAGCGCCGTCGAGGTGACAGCCAGGGCGTGGGTATCCGGATTGCCGGGCGCAGGGCCAAGATCGAGCCAGGTGCTGCCGCTGTCCAGGCTGCGAAACAGGCTGTGGGAGAGACCAGAAACCAACTGGCCGCCGAGCGCGGTGAAGAGCGTGCGGTCGTTCGCGTAGGCGGGCGACACCGCCAGGCTGCGCGCAAATGGCTCATAATCGCCGGGCAACCCGGTCGCGGTGAGCGCCCACGAGGCGCCGCGGTTGGTCGTGCGCTGTACCGCACTCTCCGGCGTGCCGTCACCGGGCGATTCGATGAAACGATAGGTGGTCCACGCGGTGTTGTCCTGCGCGTAGAGCGGGGAAACAGCCACGCCATAGCCGGGCGCATAGCCGCCCACGCTGGCCCAGGTCTGCCCGCCATCCGTGCTGCGCCGCGTGGCGCCATAGCCGGTGGCGAACAGGGTATGATCGCTGGCAAACGCGGGCGAAACCGCGAGGTTGAACACGTCGAAGCTATCGCCGGGCGGCGCCAGGCGATAGGGCGACCAGGCGGCGCCGCCATCGGTTGACTTGAAGACCTCGTCACCCCTGGCCGTCCACAGCGTGGCATCGGTCAGATAGGCGGGCGAAAGGGCCAGGGCACGCATCTCGCCGTGGCTGGTGTCGAACGTCCAGGTTTGACCGCGGTCGGTGGATTTGACCAGGCCGTACACCCAGGTGGCGCCATTGACAAAGGTGGCAAACACCGTGCCGTCGGTGGCATAGCCGGGCGAAATACGCACATGGGTGGCCTGGGCATGGTCGCCGCGTGCGGGCAGCGGCAGCGCGACCTGCCAACTCGTCCCGCGGTCGGTGGTTTGGTAGACGCCGCTTTGCCCGGCGGCGAACAGGGTGCCATCGCTGGCGTAGGCCGGCGACGCGGCCACGTCGCCAATGGCAATCGGTTGTTGGCTGGCATCGTAGGGGCCGCCGCTGCGCCAGGCCGGTTGTGATACCACAGATGACCCGACAGGCGCGCCGGCCAAAGACGGCGCCGCGTCGCTCGGGTTCGAATGATGGGTGAGCAGGAACGATGTGAGGAGCAATGCGACGACGAACGGAATCCAACGTGAGCGTTTCATGGTCAACCTCCCAGGCTCCATGACAAACGGGCGCGCCACACCAATGTGCGCGCCGCGTACTAAGCATGACGTTGGCGATAGGGCGCTGGTTGCGCCAACATGTCCATTGTGCCACAACGCCGCTGTCCCGCACGAGAGGCTGTACAGCGGTATCGGTTTGGATGAGGTGCTTCTGCTGCAGCCGGGCACAGAAGGAACTACCGTGACAGCCGCGTGCGCCAGAGAGGAAGTCAAATGGCTTCTGGATAGTGGTCTGAGCATGGCCGAGGCTGTCATCCCCTTGACAAGGCCTGGCCGCGCTGAGAAACTCGTGTTTTTTGACGCTTGACCGAGTTGATCGCGAAATCTGCAGGGGGGGCAGGTTAAGTAACCTGCCCCCCCTGGATTTTGATCAGCCTACCCTCGCTTAGCCAGCGGCTCCAAATGTGCCCGGAATCGAGGCTTCAGCCGGTCTGCCACAGGGTTCTCAAGTGCCCAATAACCGGCTAAAGCCTCCATTCCAGATGCCTTCAGCGACCACATTTGGAATCCCTGTCGCTTAGCCGTTGGGGCTGGGCAAACCCGCAGCCACTAGTTCCACGATGTCCTTGACCTGCACGCCCTGGTCGGCCTGCTTGCTGGCGTCGGTCAGCATGGTCAGGCAGAAGGGGCAGCCCACGGCGATCGTCTTAGCGCCGGTGCCGGCCGCCTCGATGTAGCGGTTCATGTTGACCGCCTCGCTGCCGTGCTCTTCTTCCTTCCACATCTGCGCGCCGCCCGCGCCGCAGCAGAAGGACTGGTTGCGGTTACGTGCCATCTCCACCAGGTTGATCTGCGACTGCGCCAGGACGGTGCGCGGCGCGTCCAGAATACCGTTGTGACGCCCCAGGTAGCAGGGGTCATGGTAGGTGACGGGGCCGACCGCGGCCAGGTCCGGCTTGAGCTTGCCGGCCGCGATCAGTTCGGCGATCAGTTCGGTGTGATGGATCACGGTGAAGTTGCCGCCGTACTGCGAATACTCCTTGCCCAGGGTGTGCAGGCAGTGCGGGCAAGTGGCTACGATGCGCTTGGGCTTGAACTCATTCAGGGTTTCGATATTGGCCTGTGCGAGTTCGAAGAAGAGGGCTTCGTTGCCGGCGCGGCGGGCGCTGTCGCCCGTGCAGTTTTCCATCTCGCCGAGGATGGCGAAGTTGACGCCCGCGGCCTTGAGGACTTTGGCGAAATCACGCGCGGTCTTCTGCGCCCGGCTGTCATACGAGGGCGCGCAGCCCACCCACCAAAGCACATCGAAGTCCGGGTTGTCTTCCACGGTCGGAATATCAAGGCCGGCTGCCCAGGCCATGCGATCGCCGCGGGCCAGGTTCCACGGGTTGCCGGCGCGCTCCATGCCCTTGAACGCAGGCTGCAGTTGCTCGGGGAATTCGCTTTCCATCAGTACCTGGTTGCGGCGCATGTAGAGAATGTCGAACATCGGCTCATTGCCCACCGGGCAGACCTCGATGCAGGCGCCGCAGGCGGTGCAGGCCCACACTGCCGACTCGCTGATGGCAAAATCGAGCATGCGGTCAGGCGATTCCTTGCCCGCAGCCAGCAAATCCACGTGCTGATTGATGTAGTAGCGCTTGTTCACCTCCAGCGCGGAGGGCGAAAGTTCCTTGCCGGTGATATAGGCCGGGCACACATCCTGACAGCGGTTGCACATGATGCAGGCATACGCGTCAACCAGGTGCGTCCAGGGCAACTGCTCCAGGCGAGCCACACCGAACTGCTCGATGGACTCATCCTCGAAGTTGATCGGCTCCAGCGCGCCGCGCGAGGTGCGCTTGGGCTTGGTCAGAAAATTGACGCCGGCCATGATGAGGTGGATGTGCTTGGTGCGCGGGAAGTAGGGGATGAAGGCCAGGATCAGGCCCAGCGCCACCCACCAGCTCACATGCTGCATCACTTCGATGGCGCCGGCGCTCATGCCGCCCCACAACCCGCTGACCAGGTTGGCAAACGGCTGGCTGGCATCCCCGGCGCCGGTCGCCAGGCGCTCGCCGGCAATGGTGAACGATTCACCCAGGAAGCGGAAGCCGACGTGCAGCAGGAGGAAGAGTCCGACGATCATCGAATCACGGCGGATGCCGCCGGCCTTGATGCGGTCCATCAGCTTGATGTTGCTGCGATAGGTGAGCGCCGGCGTATTGACAATGAAGCGCCGGATCAGGAAGTAGACCATGCCGACCAGGACGGAGATGCTGAAGATGTCGGCCAGGAAGCGGTAGACGTTGCCGATGAGGCCGTTGCCCATGAAGGTGATGGGGAAGTAGCCCTGTACGACATCGCCGAAGTTGACGAGGAAGTAGAAGGTGAAACCCCAAGCGATCATGGCGTGGAAAATGCTGGGGACTTTACGCGCGCGCCAGGTTGGCAGCAGAGCCAGCCAGTTGATGGCGGCGTCAAACAGTTGGGCGACGAATTTTTTCACGTCAAGCTCGCCTTGCCCACGACGGATGACCAGGTAGATTTTCTTGAAGCCTAGATAGCCATAGTAGAGCGCAGCGGCGACACACAGAATGAAGAGGATTTTTTCAGGCAGCGTGAGCATTTTATGAACGCCTTTCTACAGGTTTGCAAGAGAGAAAACAGATCCTTTCACGGGATGTGTCTATTTTATCACAGGCACCGTAGACAATAGGCTGATGTAAATCACATTTAGCGTGGAAATTTGCGCTAACCTCATATGAAAATAACCCGAACAAGTTCGGGACTCGCGGTCCGACGGCTGGGGAGATTCAGGCGACGCGGCGCAGGAGCAGGTGATCCATCCAGTGTTCGAGGCGCTCACGGTAGCGGTGCAGCAGCGAGGCGATCACGACCAGGATGGCGCCAAAGGCAAGCCACCAGGCCGGCGGGAGGACGATGACCCCGGCGCCGACGGCCGCAGCCACGAAGACCGAGGGGGCGCGCAGCACGAGGGCAATGAGGAGGATCTTCCAGATCGGCACATGGGTGAGGCCGGCGATGAAGTACGGGATGTCGCCCACCGGCCCCAGCAGCAGGATGAACCAGGGCCAGATCGAATCGCTGTGGATGACCCCTTCCCAACGCTGCAGCCGCTCTGGTCCGGCCAGGCGCACGACCAGGGGTCGCCCATACCAGCGTGCCAGGTTCATAGCCAGTGCGCCGCCGGTCACCATGCCAATCGTGCCGTAGATGCCGCCGGCCAGTGTGCCAAAGAGATAGCCGGCGGCCGCCTGCACGAAGTAGCCAGGAATGGGCGCGATAACGATCTGCAGGGTGTTGAGGAGGATGAGCGCCAGCGGGCCCCAGGGGCCAAACGCGGCCAGCCAGGCTTCGACGCGTGCCCGATCGCGGACCAGGTCAATCAGCGCGGGACCGTAGAGCACGCCCAGGGTCAGCAGGAGGAGCGCCAGAAGGAGCAGGCGTAGGATGGCTTTGGGCTGCCAGGGTGGCGTAGTCACACGCGCCGCGGAAAGACGCAAGCGACGGTGGTGCCGCTTTGGGCCTGGTGGCTGATGCAAAACATGCCGCCGACCGCTTCGACGCGCTGGCGCAAGGCGTTCAGGCGCGCGTCAGCGGCAGAGAACACAGCATCGGCGCCGTCTTGCTGGCCGTGGACACTGAGCGCGACATGGCTGCCGCTGCATTTCAAGGAGACGCTGGCCTGCGCGTCCGGCCTGGATGCCAGGCTGTTGAGGCTTTCTTCCACGATGTGAAAGGCGGCCGCGGCCTGCTCCGGCCCCAAGCTGTCCGGCGCCAGGCAGAGTTGCAGAGCCACGTTGGCGCCCGTGCGTTCACGGAATGTCGCGACATGATGGCGTACCGCTTCTTCAAGCCCCAGGCGACACGTGCAGGCCGGATCGGCCAGGTTAGCCAGCGCCCGTGCGTGCGAGATGTCAAGGCGGGTGAGGGCCAGCGCGTATCCCAGCGGCGTCCCGTCGTCAGCGAACCGGTTTTCGATGCCTTCGACGCGGGCATCCAGTTCGAGCAGGACGCGGGCCAGGCGCCGGCGCAAATCATCGGCGGACAGTTTGTCAGTGACGGGCACAGGCAGCGAATGGGTGTCTGTTGCGGCCGGTTGGGGCAGCCGCAGCCAGGCGGTCGTCATCGCCGCCGCACCCAGGATGAAGAGTCGCGCCGCCAGGCTAATCAGATCCACGTGCGCCAGGCCATCGAACCAAAGGACGGCCAGGCTGTGTGCGATGGCGGCCGCGACGGTGGCCAGCAAGGCCGCGCCAAAGCCATAGCGCCCGGCGGCCAGGACAACCAGCAGAACGAGGAAGAGGAACGGTTCGACGGCGCCAAAATCGGTCAGCAGGTTCTGACCGGGCACGAGGGGCCGCAGTCCCCACTCCAGTGCCTGCGGGGGTATCGCCAGCAGTAAGGCCAGTGGAAAATAGGCGGCGCCGAGGCGCGCTTCCAACCAGTTGGTGCCGAAAAGGACGAGCAGCAGGGTGGTGAGGAACATGGCAAGGCTGAGATGTTGCTGTGCCGCCCGTTCGCCCAGGGCCAGCGCGACCAGGAGGCTGGCCAAGATGGTGATCACCTTGACGAAGAGCGCAATTCGAAACAGTCGCAGGGCGGTCATTTGCGCGGAAAGAGCCATCAGCGGTAACCCACTTCTTGCCAACTTGTCTGATAACGAAACTGCAAGGGGTACTCGTGGGCTGATTATCGCTGTGGTTCACGTCCCGGTCTGTAAACTGTTTTACAACCTGCGGATTCAGACACGAATTGCCATGATTCCCGGCTCACACGCAGGGATGCAAGCCGGGATAACGGTAACTGCTCACCCTGCAGGCCGATTTGGACAGGATGAACAGGATGAACAGGATGAACAGGAAGGATTCTTGCTCTGTGGTGTGCAAAACTATCGGCACGAGAGTTCGAATATCCTGTCAATCCTGTGAATCCTGTCTGAATTCCAGGCAGGCTGAGGCTGACAGCGTCAGGCTGCAGTTTTGGCCGCGCCCTGGAACTTCGGCGCCGGCGGGGGGTCGAACACGGTATAACGATCGGCGTTGTTGTTCAGCCTGACGGTTTGCATGAGGTGCTGACGCAGGCTGCGCACCTGCATCGTGTCAACGTCGTACAACGCGGCGCTGCGGGCGCTGCTCAGTCCGTGGCCGTTGAGAACACCGACCACGTGCTGCACGGTTGCTGCCCAGGCCGGAACGGCGGCCATGTCCAACTTGCCCTCTTCGTGCTGAAAATCACGCCATAGGAGGAGCGCGCAGACCTGTTCTGGCAGGCTGAAATGCGACTTGGGCATCTCCTCGACCAGGCGAGTTTCCACCGGGTCCAGGCTGACCTGGCGTCGCGGTTTCATGTAGAGGCGACCGGTCAACAGCTTGAGTACGAGGGCATCGCCCTCACCGGCGGCCAGGCTCTGTTCGCAGGCCGCGCGATCCAGGTTGGCAGCCAGCGGCAGCGGCCGCACATCCACCGCCAGCCAGGGTTGACGCCCGTGTCGGCGCAGGTGCAGCGACACGTAGGCGAAGGTAGATTCCGCGGGCGTTTGCATGTCGCGACAGCGCCCCAATTCCAACAGCGCCTCATGGCTGCTCAGGGTGGCAAAGCTGTGGGGATAATGCCCGCCGCCCTCTACGTGAGTGTAAAAGAGCGGCACCAATGCACCGATGCCATACACCTCGATCAGCGTGTCGAGGCGGCTACGCGCAGCCACCTGGCGCTGTGCGCTGCGCTGATCCATCCGGTTGACCGCATCCACCAACGCAATGCCCGTACGCCACACGTCAACGAAGGCTTGCTGTTGAGTTTGATTCATGATGACACCTACCTTGTTTACCGCACTCGACTTGGCCCCATTATATCATCAAGCGCCTGCTACGTCAACGCTTTTTCGAATCGCGCCCGGTTCTGTGTTAGAATGGTGTTATACTTGGGATTTGGGATTTGGAATTTCCAGGCCCGACAGGAGGGGATGGCGTGGAGGAAACACACACGATTCTGGTGGTAGAAGATGAAGCGACCTTGCGTGAAGCCCTGGTCTACAACCTGAATAAGGAAGGCTACGCGGTCTCGCAGGCAAGCACTGGCTTGCAGGCGCTGGCGCTGGCCCGGACGCTGGCGCCGGACGTGATCATTCTGGATTTGATGCTGCCTGAACTGGACGGGCTGTCGGTCTGCCGCAGTTTGCGTCGCGAGCCGGCAACCGCCGATTGCAGTATCCTGATACTGACCGCGCGCGGCGGCGAGTTGGACAAGATCATCGGCCTGGAGACCGGCGCGGACGATTATCTGACCAAACCGTTCAGCCTGGGGGAGTTGTTGGCGCGCGTGCGCGCGCTGCTGCGCCGCACGCGCAGCAGCGCGCCGCGCGATACCCTGGAGGCCGGCAACCTGGTGCTCGATCTGATTGCGCGCCGGGCCACCCGCAACGGCGCGGAACTGGCGTTGAAGCCGAAGGAGTTCAGCCTGCTGGCCGAGTTGATGCGCCACCGCGGCGCCGTCCTCTCACGCGATTTGCTGCTGAGTCACGTCTGGGGTCAGGATTTTTTTGGCGACGATCGCACCGTGGATGTACACGTGCGCTGGCTGCGTGAAAAAATCGAGGATGACCCGGCGCACCCTGTTCACATCCAGACCGTGCGCGGCCTGGGCTATCGTTTCGAGGCTTGACCATGACAAGCATCTCAGCCATTGGCTGGCTGGCGTTGGCCTTGCTGGCGGTCAGCCTGGGCCTGGCGTGGTGGGTTCAACGTTTGCGCGCGCGCCTGGTCGCGTCGCAGTATGAACTGGCGCGCCGTCAGCGCGCCTACAACGAACTACGCGACGCGTTGGCTGCCGGCCAGGTGCAGCGTCAGGCGCTGGGGATCGTGGCTACCTGCGGTTTGCTGATCCTGGATGATGACCGCCGTTTGCTGTGGCTCAACGAGGAGGCGCAGCAGCTCATCAACCCCAACATGGCTCCCGGCAATCTGCTGATCGAGGCGCTGCCGAGCTATGAGATCAGCCAGGCGGTGGATGATGCCCTGGAGCGCCACGCTCTGATGGAGCGCCAGGTGGCGTTCAAGGCGCGTCTGTGGCGTGTGCGCGCGTGGGCGGCTCGCCAGCAGGGCGTCGTCCTGGCCCTGGACGATGTCAGCGAACTGCAACGCCTGGGCCGCGCCCGCCGTGAATTCGTGGCCAACATCTCGCACGATCTGCGCACCCCCATCGCCGCCCTGCAGTTGACCCTGGAGACCTTGCGTAACGGTGCGCTCGATGATCCCTCCATGGCGCGTCGCCTGTTGGAGAACATGTGTATACAGGCCGATGCCCTGCAACAACTGGCCAGCGAGCTGTTCGATCTGAGCCAGATCGAGTCGGGGCAGGTGTTGTTGAAATTTGTGCCGATTGCCCCGCTCGCCATCGTCGAACCGGTGATCGAGCGCCTGCGCCCCCAGGCTGACCGCAAGAGCTTGCAGGTGGTGCTGACATTGGCGGGCGCGGAACCGGTGCTGGCGGACCCTGAACAGGTGCAAAAAGTGGTGGCTAATTTGCTGCACAACGCCATCAAGTTCAGCGCCGTGGGGCGACGCGTGGGTATCAGGTTGGTGACCATTCAGTGTCAGGATGGCGCCATCACCGCGACGACTGACATCCCCTTGCCGACCCCGCCCGTCGGTCTGGCCGACGGCCAGTGGGCGCTGTTCACAGTGTGGGACGAAGGCCCCGGCATTGCGGCCAGTGAGCTGCCTCGCATCTTCGAGCGTTTCTACAAGGGGGACCGCGCCCGCTTGCGCAGTAGTGAAACCGGTGCGGGGTTGGGGCTTTCCATCGCTCGCCACATCATCCTGGGGCACGGCGGTCAGATCTGGGCTGAAAGCGCTCCGGGTCAGGGCGCCCGCTTCTTCTTCACCCTGCCTGTCGCCTGATCCAATCCCCTCGCCAGCCTGCGCAAGGGGATTCCACTTCCCCCTCGCAGGGCTGCGGCAAGATGACGACCTCAGAGGCACGCAACGTCGTCACAAGTCAACGCTGCGATGTTCATTGGCCCCTGCGAGGGTTGTTCGTCGAAAAATCAGCCAACCTTGCGCAGGCCCGCCGGGTAAGGAGCTTGCGCCGCGGCGGGCGTTTGCGGCTGGCCCGGCGATGTGTGCGGCAGCCAGCCTGCGCAAGGGGAGGATGGCGACCCCAGCCTGACGCGCCCGGCGGTAGGGCTGTTTGCTATTACCGTCGCCAGATGCTATAATCCTGCTCCCCACAGTTTGTGAGTCTCCGTCAGGCAGTTCCCCATCTTTCTCGTCGCCGCCCAGCATGGGCAATATCATAAGGAGAGACATGCAATGAGCCGTCGTTTCCTAGCCTCGTGTTCACTGGTGTTGATCATGATCGTTGTCATGGTCCCGTCCCTTGTCGTTCCCGCGCTCGCCGCCCCTACCGCCCAAGGGAGTGAAGTTCCCACCGGCATCTACCGTGGCGTTAGCACCGCCGTTCGCTTTGACATCTCGGCCCCCCTGCGTTCGATCACACCGCTGCTTCCCAAGCCTGGGGAGGGATTCAGCGAGATTCCCGAGCGCCCCACTGGCCTCGAAGGCGCGCTTGGCCCGCAGGACGCCGATGCGGCCCTGCAAACCATCTACGGACCGGCGCTGATCCCCACCCCGATTGTCAGTTTCGATGGCCCTCCCAACGTTTCCAGTGTTTCTCCGCCCGATCCCAATGGCGACGTTGGCCCCAACCACGTCGTGGTCATGAGCAACCTGTCGTTCCAGGTCTTCAACAAGACTGGCACCTCGCTCTATGGCCCGGCGCTCAACAACACCCTGTGGGCCGGCTTTGGCGGCGACTGCCAGACCGACAACTCCGGCGATCCGGTCGTCCTGCACGACCAGGTCTCGGACCGCTGGATGCTGAGCCAGTTCACGGCCTCAGGCCCCACCTACTTCAACTGCGTGGCCGTCTCGACCACGTCCGACCCCACAGGAACCTACTATCGCTGGGCCTTCAGCACCGGCACCAACTTCCCGGACTATCCCAAGTACGGTTTCTGGCCCGATGCGCTCTACATCAGCACGCGTGAGTTTGCCGGCGGCTCGACCTTCACGGGTATCGGCGCCTACGCGGTCAAGCGTGCGGACCTGATCTCCGGCAATCCGGCTGCGCAGGTGATTTCCTTCCTCGCGACGCCGGCCTCCGCGGGCGGCGCCTTCAACCTCGGCGATGGTCTGCTGCCTACGGACATGGACGGCAGCACCATGCCGCCGGCTGGTTCGCCCAACTACTTCGTTGGCTCCATGGACAACGGCGGCCCCTACGGCGCGCCTCAGGACGCGCTGACCCTGTGGAAGTTCCACGCAGACTTTGTCACACCGGCCAATTCGACGTTCACCCTCGCGAACACCATTCCGGTCGCGGCCTTCGATTCGTCGCCTGTCTTCTGCTCCGGCCGCTCCTGCATACCGCAGCCGGGCACCGCCAACAAGATTGATCACCTCGGCTATCGCCAGCGCCCCACATTCCGCCTGGCTTACCGCAACTTTGGTACCCATGAGTCGCTGGTGACCAACCAGTCGGTCGAGGCCTCGGCCACCATGTCCGGTATCCGCTGGTGGGAAATCCGCAGCCCCAACTCCAGCCCGGTCATCTACCAGGAAGGCACCTACGCCCCGGGCACCTCCGACACCATCCATCGCTGGATGGGTTCGATTGCCCAGGACAGCGCCGGCAACATGGCGTTGGGCTACAGCGCCTCCAACGGCACCACCACCTTCCCAAGCTCGTGGTACACCGGCCGCCTCTCGGGCGACCCGCTGGGCACCATGCCGCAGGGTGAAGCGTCCGTCATCAACGGCACCGGCTCCCAGACCGGCAGCCAGCGCTGGGGCGATTACACTTCCATGACCGTGGACCCGGTGGATGACTGCACCTTCTGGTACGTCAACGAATACGTGCCCACCACCAGCTCGGTCGGCTGGCGCCTGCGCATCGGCGCCTTCAAGTTCAACGAATGCGGCACGGCTGACTTCACGATCGCCGCAGTGCCAGCCAGCCAGGAAATCTGCGTTGGGGCCAATGCTGCGTACACCGTGAACATCGGCAGCGTCAGCGGCTACAGCAGCCCGGTGACTCTGAGCGCCTCGGGCAACCCTGGCACGGCAGGCTTCAGCGCCAACCCGGTCACCCCGCCCGGCAGCAGTACGATGACCATCAGCGGCGCGGCCGCGGGTACCTACAACTTCAACGTCGTGGGCACGGCCGCCGGCCCCAACGTGCATCAGGCCCCGGTTGGGCTGACCGTGCAGGCGGCTGCGCCCGGCGCGCCGAACCTGACCGCGCCGGCCAATGGCGCGACCGGTGTGGGCGCTACACCCACCTTCACCTGGGACGCGGTGAGCGGCGCGACGACCTATGACATTCAGGTTGCCACCGATGCCGGCTTCACCAACATCGTGGCTTCGGCCACTGGCCTGACCGGCACCTCCTGGAACGGCGCCTCGCTCAACACCAGCACCACCTACTACTGGCACGTCAAGGCAAACAATGCCTGCGGCGCTGGCGCTTACTCGAGCACCTTCAGCTTCACCACCCAGGGCGCGCCTGGCGACTGCGGCCCCGGCACCACCGCCAATATCCTCTATGAGTACGGGTTCGAAGCTGGCGAAGCCGGCTGGACCCATAGCGCAGCCAGCGGCGCCGACAGTTGGGCGATCATCACGACCAACCCGCACAGCGGCGCTTCGCACTTCCGCGGTCTCGACCCGGCCACGGTCTCTGATCAGCGCCTGGTTTCGCCGGCTGTGGCCCTGCCCAGCGGCCAGAACCCGGTCGTGATCAAGTTCTGGCACCTGCCGAACCTGGAGAGCAGCGGCGCCACCGCCTGCTACGACGGCGGTATCCTGGAATCTTCGACCGACGGCGGCGCCACCTGGACCCAGGTGCCGAATGCCAACCTGCTGGCCGGCCCGTACACCGGTCTGGTCTCCGCCAGCTTCAGCAATCCTCTGGCCGGCCTGGAGGCCTGGTGCAATGGGACCAGCTACTTCCAGACCATCGCCGACGTCAGCAGCCTGGCCGGACAGACCGTACAGTTCCGCGGGCGCCTCGGCTCCGACACCTCGGTGAGCGATACCGGTTGGGACGTTGACGACGTGACGGTGCAGTCATGTCAGCCAACTGGCGCCACCCCCACGCCGACCGCAACGACGCCGCCGCCGACGAGCACACCGACTGCGACGCCCACGACGCCGCCGACCGGTGTGGAGTTGAGCAGCCTGGACAGTGGCGCACCCGCCGCGACCAACCTCTGGTTGCCGTTGGCCCTGGCCCTGGTGCTCATGACGGTTGTGGGCATGGCGCTGCGTCAGCGCACCGCCCGCTAAACCACCGCGATGACGATCATGTAAACTCATGGGGCCGGCCGGAAACTCCCCGGCCCCATGGCGGTCACATCACGCCCCGACCGGTGTGGCCGCTGAACGATTCGCTGCCATAAAAACAGGCGCCGGTTGGAACCAACCGGCGCCTGTTGTATCAATTGACTCCAGTGCGATCCGTCCCGCCTCGGAATTCAGACTATCGCGGCATAGCGAGCTCGGCGTTCAGCGATGATCTGTTCGCTGTATTCCGGCCAGTCGTGAAGAATCACCGGGTTGAGATCAGCGCCATTCGGCCATTCGATCGTACCGGTGTCGGCATTGACGCACACTTGGGCGAACAACGCTTCATCGCGCAGGGCGCCCCATAGGGGGCCAAGAAGAAGCGGCTCGAAGTCAATCACTCGCTCGCTGCCATCATCGAACTGCAGGTGCAGGTGAGAGTTCGGCAGAATGGTCACACTGCACACATGGATATAGGCTCCGAAGGGAATAGGCATTGGTTTCTAACCGACGCCCTGCGTTGCTCGATTTCGGCCCATACCTCTTCGTGCGAATAAGTAGGCGCGCCCTCGGCGATGCGGGTCAACACATCGTTAGCAAAGCGAATGTCGCTCGCTTCACTCGGCACGGGCGACATAGTCTGCCAACGCCGTACGCACGACTACCGCGATCGTCTCTCCGCGCAACGCAGCGACGGCACGCACGCGCCTTGCGCAGGGCTTTGGGCACCTTCACGGCCAGGTTCACACTAGCACCTGTCATAGTCTTGCCTCTCATCGAAAAGCTGGCGTCATAACCATCAGTATACTCCGACTTGTAGGTTCAGGAAAGTGAGGGACGGGCGCGTGCGCTAAAACTGTCGCCCCATCGTCTGTCGCTGGAGACGGTGATGAAGTCTATCTGGCCGGAGTCGGTCTGGCCGGTGAGCGCAGCGCGCAGAGGGTGGTTGAACCCGCGATGCCTCTGGTCAGGCCATGCCCAGGATTTTTGCCCTGCTTGCAGGAGGTCAGCACAGCCGCGCCCTCGGCTTCTTTTTGACTGACGGTTCGTGCTACGGTTCGTTGCGGGCCGGTCGCTTGGTCCTGGCCTTCAGTCGCTGGATCTTGGCTTCCAGGTGCAGCCGCTGCGACTCGCTGGCGACATGGACGGCGGCAGCATAGACCTGATCTGACAATGACTGCCAGTCACGTTGGATCAACGGCAGGGCCACGGCCGCAAATTCGGCAGGCGTTGCCACGGCCGCCAACGAAGTGATGTAGGCCGCGAGGATTTGCTGCTCGTCGCCGGGGATCATCCAACCGCCGATCTCATCGCCGAATACGATCTTCTCGCCACGTTCCATGGCGTCAATCAACCCGTACAGTACGCCGAAGCAGGTAACGGCGTGCAAGTGATCGCCCTGGATGGTCAGTTGGCTGCTGTCCTGCAACAGATCGCCCAAGTCCTCAAACCATTCTTTGGTCTCTTCAGGAATATGCGTCCAGTTCTTTGAATTGATGGCGAAGGGCGCATAGTAAGCGCCAGCCAACGACTCGCGCTGGAATTCTTCAACCTCGTCCAGCAATTCCTCACCGTCCACCTGGGCCGGTGGCTGCGTCTTGATCAGCGGGCCAAACACCACCCGGCGTTGGTCATGGTCCATGTCGTCGTAGGCCGCGCTCAACAGGTTAAGCAAGTTGGATGGATCGCACGTCTCCAGGAACTCAAATAGCCGCTCTCTATTCATTGACCCCGTGTCCCCCCCAGATGTAATCAGAGCAGGTTTGCCCCCCAACCACCCAACTCCGCCGTGACGAACGCTTTGAGCGCCTTGATATCGCTCTTAGTGGGCGAGCCTGCCTTCCACGCGTCCACCACCGCTTCCGCGAAATTAATTGGGGCATCCGGCGCCCAGTTCTTGAACTTGGACGTGGATTCATGCTGAAATTGGTAGAAGCCGAGCAGCAATTCTTCGCACATCCGGTTAGCCTCCGCCCGCAGTCCCAGCGTTTGGTACCTGGCCAAATCCTGCAGAAAGGGCGCCAACGCCGCCTTGACCAACTGATCGGCGGCTTCACTCGGCTCGACGTAGCCGTGGCGCGTGCGGCCCGCCCGATCCCAGACCTCTTCGACTTCCAGAGCCTCTAGTTCGTCGTACAAAGCCGCGGCCACCTCTTCCACGTCTACCTGTCGAAGGCGGGCCAGCGCCATCTCGGTGATGCGGGCGGCAAGCGCTTCGTCGCTGGCCGCGAGGACCTGCAGGATGGACTTGGCGTCGGTGGGTGAAAGCTGTTCGATGATCTGATGGATTTCCTTCATTGTCCTCTCCCGTGATCCCAGGCAAGCAGGATACTCTGCTCGTGGCGACGATCGAGCCTGCATTGGCGGTGGTGGTGCATTCTCATTTTGGTGTGCTGGCCAGACTCGGTCCACCTTTAACCAGTCCTTGGACCGATGTCTGCTCAATCATTTCGCGCACACGCGGGTCTCTCAGTGCCTGGGTCAGTATGTTTTCTTTGGACAACAGAGGCGACAGCGACACTCTGACCACATGTCCTCGCTCCTTCTCGACCGGCTTGCCAGCGCTTACCTCGGCGAAGTCCAGCACGGTGAGCTTGATGCCCCCACTGGCTGTCCTGCCCACTTTGACGGCGATCTCTAGCTCCACCCTGTCGATGAAGAAGAGCGGGTAGGAATCTTTAGCGCGCTGCGCGGGATTCGGCGCCAATAGCTCCTGTTTGACCTGGAAGATCAGGTCCTGCAATCCGATCTCTTCCATGTGAAATCCTCCATTATTCGGCGAACAGATGCCCCTCGTCATCCTGACTACGCAGATAGAGGGTCGGTATGAACCAGGTGTTGCCTCGGAATAGGCGGCGCCGGCCCTGGGCAACGGCACGGGAGACCGTCTCGCCGCGTGCCAGGGCCGTGTAAAAGCTCTCAGCGAAGTTGATGGTGGCTATGACTGGCACCGAGAATTGCATGGCGACCACGGCCGGCACGCCAGAGCGGATCAGGCCCGGTCCGAGCCCGCCGAACAACGACTCTCCGCGCACTATGCCGGTCTGGCAGGCCGAGAGGAACATCAGCCGCACCTGACTGTTGAGCAATAGGTTCTCCATGTCCTCGGTACTGACGAAGTCGGCCGCGCCCGAGTTGTCCTCGAAAGCCAGGTAGCCAAAAGGCGGTACATCGTCCAAAGGCGTCTGGCAACTGAGGCATACGGTTAGGTGAGAGTAATTCATAGTTCGACACTGAGAACAGCGCCTGGCAAAGATGCCATGGCCGTCAAAGTGGATCAAGTGGTAGTCGGCGCCGCCGATGCGGTCGAGTAACGCGTCGTAGGTGGGTGTTTCTAGACGCTCCGGGATTAGTTTGCCCGCGCTGGTCAACGATTGCAGGGCGTTCCACACGGCCAGGCGTTCGTTCTCCTGCGGCAGCGTGGTCAAGTCCCGTGGCCGGGACTCGACGAAGAGCATCTGGGCCGGCGGCTTGACCGGGAGCGTTAGTGCGGCCTCGCCGTAAGTGATGTAGCGCGCCATCTCCACAGCGCCAGCGGAGACTAGGTGGCGCTGGCCGTCATGCACTAACTCCCACGGGTAGCGAGCCAAGTCCACGGCGTCGTGGTCGAAGCGCAACTGCAAGAAGATCGTCGCGCGGTTCAGACGGGCCTGATTGAAGGCCATCTGGAAAGCCACACCAACGTGACCAGGGAACAACGCGTCGTATAGCCCTTTGCCGATACGCTTCAGGTGGTCGGCAACCAGCCGGCCGTCTCGCACCAGCCCTACTCGCTGTAGCGCCTCTGTTTGAGCCGAGGTAAAGTCGTCTGGGGTGTAACCGGATTTCTCCAGCACCTTGAGCACCGCGACCAAGTCGGTGGTGTCAACGGGCAACCGGCCGCTGGTGCGAGGCTCGCCCATGGGGGTTTCCAGCGCCCGCACCTCGAACTCAAGGCCGGCCTGGCGAGCAAGCTGGAGCTTGAAGGTCACCCAACCGGGTTCTGGGCGCAGAGTGGAGGTCGGCGTGGTGGGTTTTGGCTTGGCTTCGGGTTGCGCGACCGGCTTCGGCTGCACACCCTGACACAGATCGTTGAAACTGACACCGCAGTGTTGCAGGGCAAGCTCATTCAGGGCAAAGACGATCTGGGCACGTTCGTTGCGGGTGTTTTCGCTGCTGCCGAACAGTCGCTCGGCGCGCTCGTTTTTGTCGAAGCGATCCATTAGCGTTGCCAGCTCCGCTAAGTGCTGCGGATTGGCTGAAACCAGGGCTGTCTTGAGTGTCTGAAACCCGAGTTTGTAATCCATTCTTAATTTCTCCGCAGGTGACGCTAACATCAGTGCTTGTCAGTGTGCCCTCGAATATGCTCCAGGGCAGAAGCCAAATTGGGCACTCCTCTATACTGCAAGCGGGAATAGACTTCGCTTTTCCGCCTAAGGAAACAGGCGCAATTCGTGCCCGCTTGCAGTATATGTCCAGTCTGATCTGCGCTTATTGGCGTGGTGAGGGCGTTTGCACAGGTCAGTGAAGGACTTCTCAGATCCTAGTTCCTTAGCTAGCTGGTTGAGCGAGTGAACTACCCGAGATTGCTCCGTGCGCGCATCACTGCTGGGACCAAACAGCCGAATGTCTCTGAGGACAATGATCAGCCGGTCTTCGAGTGTAGAGAACTCAGATTTCTCCTCTCGTGACTGACTGATCATGCCTCGAAGTTGATCAAGTCCATACTCATAGTCATAGTCATAGTCAGGATATGAGTGCCATGTGGCGCTTAGCTCTTGCTCTGCGACGATAATTTTTCTCAATTCGAGGATTCTGAGATGGGCAATTCTCGGATCATTGTCAAGCACCATCTGCTCTAATTCGGCGTATGTTTCCTCGGGCATATCCAAAGCCACGACGACACTCCCAGGGATCACATAGAGTATCTTGATCGCTGACGCCGGTGTGCTGGTGATTTTTGAGAGAATCGATTAGCTCGCTCGATCGATCCTCCGAAACCACTTGAACTCTCCGTCTAGCTTCAAACGAGCGACGAGCACCCTTGCTCGGCCGGACACTTTTATCTGGTCAGAATCGAACTTGCCGAATGCAAGCTGCATCAGTTGGAGTAGCGTGTGTTCATCCTTGATACCTTCGTTACGCGCCGCCTGGTAACCGCGAGCGAACGTTATCATCCGGCGCAGGCCAGTGTCTAGGTCGATCGCCTCAGTTCGTAGTCTCTGTTGTTGCTTAATTGCGTTAGGACTTGGCTGAATGATCCTCGGGCCGATGTACTCGAGTCTGATCGGTAAGCCCATGTACTGCGAGGCAAGAGCGGCGATCTCCTTCCCCCATCTACTGCCCAGGTCCGTTGCGAGTCTCACAGGTCCGTTACTGTCAACCCGAGCCCCAGGGAGTACATAGTGGGCGAACAGCTCTCTCGCTGCTGTCTCTACGGCGTTCAGAACTCGTTTTTCAGTTTTCTCCCACCGCGGTGATGCGGCGTTCAGTTTTTGGATAACGTCCTTATCGCTCTGTGAGAAGGGCACCCTTCCGCTCGCCACATCGGGGTGAAGACTTACCGAGAACCTGACATCAAGTGTGACGGTGCAGAAATCCCAGTTCTCAGTGAGCACGTCATTCAGCGTAATCGTCTTCTCAACAGGACTCAGGCTGTAAGTCGCCACAAGCCACTCAAGGGGGTCAATGAGAAGTACTCCTGGGCCACTGATGCGACTAGTACACCCCGGCTTCTCAAAGACTGCCGCAGCACCAGGTCGGAGTACCACCACGCGCGGGCCAGGTGTTTTCTCCGAGTTGACCGGGCGCACACTCCCATCCGGATGAACTACTTGGGGGTCCCCAGATGCGCCCAACGCCGCATCAATTTGATACTTTAGCGCCCTCAGAAGACTCCCGCCGAATAGTCCCCGCAACTCGTCGGCCATTAGAATATTGGTCACCAAGAAGGTGACTGAACTCACCAACGCAGCTCCTATGAAGGCCTGTCGCCCCAGGATGATCAAAGTGGCAACTAGCACAAATCCGACAAGGGAGGCGGTCGCCAGACTGATCTTACGAGTGGCGATAGCTAAAGCGATGGGGATCCCTACCAAGATACCAGCGAGCATTCCAGGGACAACGTGTCTTGTGACCCCGCCAATAAAGAGGCCAGTCAGAATAAAGAAGAACGCAAAGAACCGGAATATTGGTTTCATAGGATCGACTCCGACTCCGTTGTACTGCACTTAGTGTAGATAGTGTTGCCCTTGACTATCAGTTACGCATTTCATATTGTCGTGACAGCGGATGAGTTCACCGTTCGCACATCTCGTTAATGTCACGGCCGACATATTCAAGCGCCAGCCGATTCAATTCCTGCACAATCCTCGCCCGCTCGCTGCATACCGACGCGGTACTGCCAAATCGCCCTTCGCTTCTGATGTTCTCCAACAGTCGACTTTCAAGCGTCGGGGATTCAAATATGACCTCCGCATTGCCACCTCGCAGCGCGTCCTTCATGACCTGCAACCTGCGTTCCAGGTTGAACTGGTCTGCACCCGCTTTTCACGCAATGCGCACCGGCACGATGTCCCCCGCCACCGTGACCTGTAACGTCGGCGTTTGTGGCGCGCCATGATCAGTCGCCCAGCGCTTGACGCCATCGGTCACGTAGCGACTGGCGTCGGAGACAGTGACAAAGCCCTTCTCGTCGAAATCGGCCTGGTCGGCCAGGGCTTCGAGTAGATAGCAGGTGAAAACACCGCTCCCTTGCTCAGGCCACTCCCAGGATCTCTGCCCTTATGGCAGGAGCCAGCACAGCCATGCCCTCGGCTTCCTCGAAGGCACGCCGGGTGAAGTTCAGACTATCGCGGCATAGCGAGCGCGGCGTTCAGCGATGATCTGTTCGCTGTATTCCGGCCAGTCGTGAAGAATCACCGGGTTGAGATCAGCGCCGTTCGGCCATTCGATCGTACCGGTGTCGGCATTGACGCACACTTGGGCGAACAACGCTTCATCGCGCAGGGCGCCCCATAGGGGGCCAAGAAGAAGCGGCTCGAAGTCAATCACTCGCTCGCTGCCATCGTCAAACTGCAGGTGCAGGTGAGAGTTCGGCAGAATGGTCACACTGCACACATGGATATAGGCTCCGAAGGGAATAGGCATTGGTTTCTAACCGACTGCCTCGCGTTGCTCGATCTCGGTCCATACCTCTTCATGCGAATAGGTAGGCGCGCCCTCGGCGATGCGGGTCAACACATCGTTGGCAAAGCGAATGTCGCTCGCTTCACTCTCGGCACGGGCGACATAGTCTGCCAACGCCGTACGCACGACTACCGCGATCGTCTCTCCGCGCAACGCAGCGACGGCACGCACGCGCTTGCGCAGGGCTTCGGGCACCTTCACGGCCAGGTTCACACTAGCACCTGTCATAGTCTTGCCTCTCATCGAAAAGCTGGCGTCATAACCATCAGTATACTCCGACCTTCGCGTTCAGTAAAGTGAAAGACAAGCGTCCGCGTTCATACGGGCGCGGCGTTCAGCGATGATCTGTTAGGTGTAGACATTTGGTTTTCTCTTTGGTATACTTCCTCTAATCTCCCGCATTCACGGAGGTATCCGTATGCTGCGCCTCATTATACTACTACTCATCGGTTTTGCTGTGATTGGTCTGGCCGCGGCCGCGCCCGCGGCCACCGACCTGCCGCTTTACACCGACGCGCTGGCACCGCCGTGGGCGCATGAGGCGCTCTGGAAGCAGACGCCCTTGAGCACGCTGGACTTCAGCAGCACAGAGCAGGTTCACAGCGGCAGTTACGCCATGCGCGTCAGCTTCACGGGCTGGGGCGGCTTTTCGCTGGCGCACAACGCCGGCGTGTACCCCGCCCCTGGCTACACCGCGCTGCACTTCTGGCTGCACGGCGGCGCCAGCGGCGGTCAGGTGCTGGCCGTCAGCCTGGGCGACAACAGCGCCGGCAACCCGGAGTTCGATTGGATCTACCTGGCGCCTTTTCTGCCCGGCGGCGTGACGCCTCCCAACGCCTGGACCGAGGTGACGATTCCCCTGGCCGTCCTGCTGCACGACGGCGCGGCCACGCCCACGCAGTTCAATCGCCTCAACGTCTACGATGGCAACGGCGGCGGCGAGGCGACCTTCTACCTGGACGACATCAGCATCCTGGGCACCAATGGCCCGCCGCCGACCGCCACGCCAACCCCGACGCCTGGCCCTGAAACCCATCGCGGCCTTTGGGTCTGGGACGATGTGGTGGCGGGCAGTGCGCGCCAGGCGCTGTTCGCCTTCACCGCGCAGGAGCACTTGAATTCGATTTATGTCGAGTCGGAGGGCTATCTGCGCAGCAACGCGGCCGCGCTCGGCGCGTTCACCGGCGACGCCAACAGCCACGGGCTGGAGGTCGAATGGCTGTTGGGCTACGCGCCCTGGGCGCTGACACCCCATCACGCGGACCTGCTGGGGCTGATAGATCGCGCCATCACGCAGACCCTGGCCCTGCCGCCGAGCAACCGGCCGCTCGCAGTACACCTGGATGTGGAACCACACACGCTGCCGGAATGGCAAACCGATCCGCAGGGCACGGCGCAGCAGTACCTGGCGCTGCTCGACGCGGTCAACAGCCGCCTAACCGCCGGCGGCGCCGGGCTGGCCCTGGTGGTGGACATCCCCTTCTGGTACGACGGCCGGAGCGTCACCTACAATGGCCAGACGCGCCCACTGAGCGAGCATGTGCTCAACCGGGTCAGCGTCGCCACGTTGATGGATTACCGCGACCATGCCTGGGGCGGCAACGGCCTGGTGACGCTGGCCGCCAGTGAGGTGACGTTTGCGGGCAGCGTGGGCAAGGCGGTGCGCGTGGGCGTGGAAACCAATGCGCCGGGCGGCCAGCCGGCCTACATCACCTTCTACGAGGAGGGGCGCCGGGTGATGCTGGGCGAGCTGGCCGTGACGCGCAACGCGTACGCGGGCGCGGCCGGTTTTGGCGGCGTGGCGGTGCATGATTACGACGGCTACGCCAATCTCGACCGGCGGCGGGGCGTGGCGCCCTGGATGCCGGTCAGTTGGGATCAGGCCGCGGCCCTGGCGAGCTACCAGGCCAACGCGGCCGCGCTGGATGACATCCTGCCGTTCCAGTACGAGCTGAGCGCGGCCGCGGATGGCAGCCTGATCGCGCTGGCGCCGGTGAACGCCGGCCTCGTCAGTCAGATGCACGCCAACGGTCATCTGATCTTCCCCACGATCACCAATCAGTTCGACCCGGCCCGTGTGAGCACGATCATCAACAGCGCCAGCCTGCGCCAGGTACACATCCAGACCATCCTGGCGCAGATCAACGCCTGGGGCTTCGATGGCATTGACATTGACTACGAAAGCCTCTACGCCGGCGATCGCGACGCGTTCACCACCTTCATGACCGAGCTGGCGAGCAGCCTGCACGGCCAGGGCAAGCGCGTCAGCATCGCGGTGCATCCCAAGACCTCGGAACCGGGCACGTGGAACGGCCCGCAGGCGCAGGATTACGCGGCGCTGGGACGCGTGGTGGATCGCTTCCGCATCATGGTTTACGACTATCACTGGTCAACCAGCCCGGCCGGACCGCTGGCGCCGCTGGCCTGGGCCGAGGATGTGCTCGATTTTGCCGTGAGCGCGGTGGACCCGGCGCTGATCTGGCTGGGCATACCTGTCTACGGCTACGATTGGGTGGGCAGCAGCGGCGAGGCCATCACCTGGACCGAGGCGATGGCGCGGCTGGCCAGTCACGGCGCGACCCTGCAATGGCAGGATGCGGACGGCAGCGGGCATGTCAAGGAGCCGTGGTTCAGCTACGGCGCGCACGAGGTCTGGTTCTTCGATGGGCTGGCGGTGCGTCACCGGCTGCGCCTGGCAGACGCCTATGACATTGCGGGCATCGCCATCTGGCGCCTGGGCCATGAGGACCCGGCCGCCTGGCAGTGGATCGAAACGTGGCGGCGCTTCTACGCGCAGGGCGACCTGACCGGCAACGGCCTGACCGACGTGGTGGATGTGCAGTCCGTCGCTGTGCATTGGGGCGAGACCGCAGCCCAACCGGTCTTCGACCGCTGGTATGACCTGGATGGCGACGGCGCGGTGACGCTGGCGGATGTCGCCATCATCGCCGCGCAGTGGGATGGGGTTGGCTCGACGAAGCGCGGATTTTGCCTCGGGTGTCGCCGCTTCCGCTCGTGGGTGCAGGAGGAGTGAGGACCATCTTACGTGCCAGGAGATGAAATCCGTGGTACAATGATTCCAAGAAAGGGGCGAAAGATGAATTCTGGTGTTTTGGCGGTTGTTAATGAAGTAACCTTTGAACAAGTAGTTCTGCTTGCTCAACGATTGCGCCCTGTTGACCAAGCTCGTTTAGTGGTTCGACTTGCACCGAAAGTTGAATGGTTGTTGATGAAAATTGAATCCATTTCTTCACCGCCGTCTCGTATTCCGTTGCGCGGCTTATGGTCCGACTTAGGTACAGCGCCATCAGCAGAGGATATTGACCAAGTGCAACAGGAAATGTGGTCAACTTTTGCAGAGAGTGAGGCATGACAATTCGCGTCGTTGCTGATACTCATGCACTGCTTTGGTATCTTTACAATGATTCTCGCCTGTCCAAAGCGGCAACAACGTTCATGGATGCCATTGATGAGGGTGGTGATCAAATCGCAATCGCCTCGATTACGCTGGCGGAACTGGTATATCTGATCGAGAAGGGGAAGATTGCGTCAACTTCCTTTGAACGTGTCATTGAGATGCTGTCCCAACCGAACGCGACCCTGGTTGAAATCCCCTTTGACCGCGTGGTGGCCGACATGATGCGAAGAATCGAGCGTGACCAGGTTCCAGACCTTCCTGATCGTATCGTTGCTGCTACCGCTTTATCTTTGGGTGTGCCATTGATTAGCCGAGATCGGAAGATTCAGGCATCCATTGTGCCAACCATTTGGTGAGAAACCCGCGTTAGTTCAGGTTATGTATGCGCAGGGCGACCTGACCGGCAACGGCCTGACCGACGTGGTGGATGTGCAGTCCGTCGCTGTGCATTGGGGCGAGACCGCAGCCCAACCGGTCTTCGACCGCTGGTATGATCTGGATGGCGACGGCGCGGTGACGCTGGCGGATGTCGCCATCATCGCCGGCCAGTGGGATGGAGGGTAGACGAAGCAAGAATTGTCAGGCGCGGCTGCGTAACCAGGCGAGGAGGGCATCCGGCGGCCAGGTGTTGATGACGTGCTGCGGCTCGACCCACGCCCGCCGTGCGGTGGCGATGCCGAAAAGCTCTTGCGCCAGGTGCTCCGGGTCGTGCGCGTCGGTGTTGATCGCCAGGCGGATGCCCATCCCGATGGCGCGGCGGGCCGCGATGTCGTCCAGGTCGAGCCGGCTGGGATTGGCGTTGATCTCCAGCGCGACGCCGCTCTGAGCGGCCGCGGCCAGGATGGCGTCCATGTCCAGGTCAGCGCCCTCGCGGTCAGGAATCAGGCGGCCGGTGGGGTGGCCGATGATGTCCACGTGCGGGTTGCGCACCGCGTTGAGCAGCCGCGCGGTCACCTGGTCGCGGGGTTGACGCAGGCTGGTGTGCAGAGAGGCCACGACGATGTCGAACTGCGCCAGCACTTCATCGCTGTAGTCGAGCGAGCCATCCGCGCGAATTTCCACCTCGGCGCCCTGCAGAAGGCGCAGCGAATCGCCCAATTCCTGCTGCACCACGTCTATCTCCGCGCGCTGACGCGCAATGTCCTCCACCTTGAGGCCGCCGGTGATGCCCAGCCCGCCCGAATGATCGGTGACGGCGAGCACCTGCAGGCCACACGCCCGCGCGGCCAGGGCCATCTCTCGGATCGAGGCCCGGCCATCGCTCCAGGTCGAATGGCTGTGCAGCTCTGCGCGGCGCTGACCCGGCGTAATCAGCCTGGGCAGGCGGCCGGCCAGCGCGGCCTGAATCTCGCCGCGGTCCCCGCGCAGCTCCGGCGCAATCCACGGCAGGCCGAGCGCGGCGTACACCTCTTCCTCGTTGGCGCACAGGATTTCGCGGCCGTCCGCGGCCGTCAAGGCCTGGTCCGACAGGGACAGGCCGCGGTCGAGGGCCAGTTGGCGCAGGCGCACGTTGTGCTCTTTGGAGCCGGTGGCGTACTGCAGCGCGGTGCCGAAGCGTGCCGGCGGATGCGCCCACAGTTGCGCTCGCAGGCCGCTGCTGAACTCCACGCTCGATTTGGTGCTGCCCTGACCGAGGATGCGCGCCACGCCTGGCTGGCTGACGAACGCCTGCATGACCGCCGCGGAATCGGCCGCGGCCACCAGCAGATCGAGATCGCCCACGGTGGCCTTCATGCGACGCAGGCTGCCGCCCAGGGCTGCGTTCACCACGCCGGGCACGGTGCGCAGGCCGATCAGCATTTGCAGGCCAACCGGGTAGGCCAGGCCCAACGGCGTGCGGCCGCTGCGCCGGCTCAGCGATTCCAGTCCCGCCAGGATTTTGGCCTCTGATTTGGCGCCCATGCCGGCCAGGCTGCGCAGTTGACCGCCGGCCGCCGCGGCTTCCAACTGCGCCAGGGTGGTGATGCCCAGGCTGCGCCAGAAGAGGGCGATCTTCTTCGGCCCCAAATCGGGTACGCGCAGCAGTTCGGCCAGCGAGGGCGGCACTTCGGCCTGCAGCCGTTCCAGGAAGCCGAGCTGACCGGTGCGCAGCAGTTCATCCATTTTATCGGCAATGGCTTTGCCCACGCCCGGCACCTCGCGCAGTTTGCCCTCACGCCAGACATCGGCGATGTCACGGCCCAGGGTTTCCAGACTGTCGGCCACTTTGCGGTAGGCCAGGGTGACGTAGATGACTTCGCCCTGGATGTCGAGCAGGTCGGCGATCAGGCGAAAGGTGTTGGCGAGCTCGTGGTTGGTCATGGGTTTACCTGTCTTCAGAGGTCGTTGAGATGGTCGGCGCGGTCGTGGTAGTGCAGGCGCCAGGTTTCGCGGCGCGGGTGCTCCACGTACTCGAACTGCGTGATGCCGCTGTTGCGCAGCCAGACTTCACAGCGACGCCACGGCCCCACGTTGAAGATGTGGTCGAAGGTGGCCTCCACAACGCCGCCGTGACAGATCGCGACGACGGTCTGCTGCCGGTGACGCTGCACGATTTCCTCCAGGAAGGAGCCGACGCGTGTGCGGAAGTGCATCCAGCTCTCGCCCTCGCCCATCGCCGGGGTGATCGAGTTGAAAGGGCGCTCGCTGCCCCAGTAATCGGCGTAGTCACGCGGTAGGTCATCGTTCGGATAGGGGGAATGGTCGAGGCGGTTGTTGCCGACCTCACGCAGGCGGTCCTCGCGCTGCAAGGTGATGTTGTAGGCAGCGCAGAGTGGGGCAGCCGTTTCCAGGGCGCGGCGCATGGTGCTACAATAGAGGATGTCCATCGTGGGGAGTTTGGTGGGCAGCCAGTGGGCCAGGGCCGCAGCCTGGCGTTGGCCCAGGTCGGTCAAGCCTTCGTCCGTATTGCCCTGGTTCCAGCCCTCCAGGTTGACCAGGCTCTGACCGTGTCGTATCATGAAAAGACGCATTGATTTCTACCTTTCGTCAATAGGGTGTGCCAGTCCAGTGTAGACGCCTGGCGGTGATTGTCAAATCGCGGCGCTGCGTTGCAGTAGTTCCAAACGTAGCACACATTCAACCACAAAGAGCACAGAGAACACAAAGAAACGGCAGATCAGGCGCAAATCGGCAACTTCTCTGCGTTCTTTGTGATCTCTGTGGTAAAAAACCAGGCTACATTTGGAACTGCTGGCTGCGGTGAGAGTGGGCTTGGTGACTCCAGGCTGCGGCCGCGAGTCCAAGTGATGGCGGCTTGTAAGAATTTCTTCCCGTATAGTTTCAAGCACGTGAGGGATGTCATGCAACGATTTCAAGATCAGATTGTGGTGGTTACCGGCGCGTCGAGCGGCATCGGCCGCGAGTTGGCGCGGGCGTTCAGCGGTGAAGGGGCCACGGTGGTGCTGGCCGCCCGTTCCGTGGACGCGCTGGAGCAGTTGGCGGCCGAACTGAGAGCCGCGGGCGGTCAGGCGCTGGTGGCGCCGACCGATGTGCGCGAGTACGGCCAGATCGAGCGCCTGATGCACGTCACGCAGGAGACGTTCGGCCGTCTCGATGTCCTGGTCAACAATGCCGGCCAGGGCTTGGGCGTGTGGGCCAAGGACCTGACGATGGGGCCGGTGGAGGATCTCTTCCGCACCAATCTGTTTGGGCTGATCTACGCGACGCGGCTGGCGCTGCCCGGCATGATTGCGCGGCAGCGGGGTCTCATCATCAACATTTCATCGGTGGCCGGCAAGGTGGGCACGCCCAGCGACAGCATCTACGCGGCCAGCAAGTTTGCGGTCAACGGCTTTTCGCAGGGGCTGCGCGCGGAAGTGGCGCAGCACAACGTGCGTGTGCTGACGGTTTGTCCGTTCTTCACCAGCGGCACCGGCTTCAGCCGGAACGTCGCCGGGCGTGGCTTCGAACCGCGCAATCCGCTGCGCCGCATGAGCGCCCGCCGTGTGGCCGAGTTGACGCTGGACGCGGCCGCGCGCGGCAAGCATGAGCTTGTTCTGACGCGCACGGCCCGCTTCGCCGTGTTCTTGAACCACACCCTGCCCGGCGTGTTCGATTGGGGATTGGCGACGGCCGCGAGGTTTTTGAAGTAGAGGGCGGAGAGCGGAGAGCGCAAAGTGCAGAGTGCAGAGTGCAAAGTGCAAAGTGCAGAGCGGAGATTCGTGTGCGAGAGCGGAGACCGAAAATCGAAAATCTGAAATTGAAAATCGGAGAGCGGAGACCGGAGGTCGAAAATCGCAAATCGTGAATCGGAGATCGCATGACGCGTCGTAGCGCGTTTTGGCTGATTGTGGTGGTGCTGTTGATTGTGAGCGGGGTTTGGTGGCTGGGACGACCGCAGGCGGATGGGCAGGTCAGTGGGCAGGTGGTGGCGGCGGCGGCGCCATCCACGGTCGGGTTCGAGCGGGTCACCGCGCCGCTGAGCCTCGAGTTTCCGCGCGACCACGGCGCGCATCCGGCTTATTTGACCGAATGGTGGTATTACGTGGGCAACCTGGTGAGCGCGGACGGGCGCCAGTTCGGTTTTCAGTTGACCTTCTTCCGCCGCGCGTTGAGCGCCGAAACGGCCTTGCGCAGTTCGGACTGGGCCACCAACCAGGTCTACATGGCGCACTTTGCTCTGAGCGACATCAGCGGGCAGCAGTTCTATGCCTTCGACCGTTTCAGCCGCGGCGCGGCCGGGCTGGCCGGCGCGCAGGCGCAGCCCTACCGGGTTTGGCTGGAAGACTGGTCGGTGACAGGCGTGGGGCCGCAGACCGAGCACCTGCTGGCGCAACAGAACAGTGTGGCCCTTGACCTGACGTTGGCCTGGGGCAAGCCGCCGGCACTGCATGGCGAGGCCGGGTTGCATCAAAAAGGGCCGGAGGCGGGCAACGCGTCCATGTACTACTCGCTGACGCGTCTGCCGCTGCAGGGCGCCGTCACCCTCGACGGCCAGACGTTTGCTGTCACCGGCAGCGGCTGGATGGATCACGAGTTCGGCACCACGGCCCTGGGCGAGCGGGCCATCGGCTGGGACTGGTTTGCCCTGCAGCTCGACGATGGCCGTGAGCTGATGGTCTACCAGATTCGGCGCGAGGATGGCAGCATCGAGCCGCAGTCGAGCGGCAGCCTGATCGCCGCTGACGGCCGCGTGCAGCACCTGGCCGGCAGCGATGTCCAGATCAGCGTACTCGACACCTGGCAGAGCGCGGCCAGCGGCGGGCGTTACCCGGCGCGCTGGCGTGTCACGCTGCCCGCCTACGGCCTGACACTGGAGATTACCCCGCGCCAGGCCGACCAGGAACTGCGCCTGGCGCAAACCTACTGGGAAGGCGCGGTCGCCATCCAGGGCGAGAGCGCCGGCCAACCGATTACCGGTCAGGGCTATGTGGAACTGACGGGGTACGTGGGCACCCTGCGCGGACAGTTGTAGCGCGCAAGGGGATTGACAACCCCTTCGCGCCCTGTTCGCCGCGCTGAAATGCGCACCACGAACGGTTCGTAGTACGCACTTCAGTGCGCTGAAGTGCATACTGACGAACGATCTCCTGATTCCCACGCCCTTTGCTCCTCGCCACGAACCGTGCTATACTCCCTGACCACAGCAACCCAACATCCCAACGAACAAATTTGCTCCACGAATCTGACCGAAAGAATAGCGCCTATGTCCAACCCATCATCCCAACGTCGCCCGCCAGCAACATCCTCTATCAAGCCCGCCGGTCGCGGGGGCGATCTCTTTATCGTGGACAACAGCGATACGGACTGGAAAGTCCGTTCCTACCTCTCCGACTGGTGCGAGCTGTCGTCGGCCATTGACATCGCGACCGGTTACTTCGAGATCAGCGCGCTGCTGGGGCTGCAGGAGAAATGGCAGACGGTGGATCACATCCGCATCCTGATGGGCGACGAAGTGTCGTCTCGCACCAAACGAGCCTTTGCGCGTGGGTTGGAGCGCATCCAGGGCCAGTTGGAGCAGAGCCTGGAGGGCGAGAAGGTCCGAAACGACTTCCTGGAAGGCGTGCCGGCTATCGTCGAGGCGATCCGATCGGGGAAAATCGAGTGTCGGGTCTATAGCCGGGACAAATTTCACGCCAAGGCGTACATCACGCATGGCCGGCTGGCCGTATTGGGGTCGTATGCCCTGGTCGGGTCCTCCAATTTCACCTATCCGGGGCTGGTGGACAACGTCGAACTGAACGTGCAGATCAAAGGGCCGGAGGTGGGGCTGCTGCAGGAGTGGTACGAGCAGTATTGGGAAGAAGCGGAAGACATCACGCCCGATATCCTGCGCACGGTGGAGCGGCACACCCAGCCGCGCACGCCGTTCGAGATCTGGTTCAAGGCGCTGGATGAATTCTTCCGGGGTCGCGAGCTGGAACCGGACGCCTGGGATCAGCAGCGCTCGTTCGTATTTCCGTTGCTCGATAAATATCAGCAGGACGCCTACCGCAAGCTGCTGGAGATCGCCGACCGTTTCGGCGGTGCGTTCCTGTGCGACGGCGTCGGCCTGGGCAAGACCTACGTCGGGCTGATGCTGATCGAGCGGCTGGTGTTCAAGGAGGGCAAGCAGGTCGTCCTTTTCGCGCCGAAGGCGGCCCGCGAGGATGTGTGGGAGCCGGTGCTCAGGCAATATCTGGAACGGGTCTTCAGCGGCTTCGTCAACCTGGTCATCTACAACCATACCGATCTGCAGCGGCACGGCAAGTGGCCCAGGGAGATCGAGATGACCGTGCGCGACGCGGACGCAGTGATCATTGATGAAGCGCACCACTTCCGCAACCCCGGCATTGCCGGCGAAGGGATCAAGACGCCATCGCGCTACCGCCTGTTGCAGGGCTACCTGCAGGATAGCGACCGGCCCAAGCAGGTCTTCTGTCTCACGGCGACGCCGGTCAATAACTCGGTGCATGATTTTCGGCACATGATCGAGTTGTACACCGGCGGGGACGAGCGGCGCTTCGCGCCCACCCTGGGCATCCACAGTCTGCGCCGGCATTTCATTGATCTTGAGAAGAAGATCCTCGGCCGGTTGCCGGCGTCCGAGCAGATGAGCCTGCTGGTCGAAGCGGACATCAAAGAGGCGGAGCGCGCGCTGCGCCGCGACCCGGTCTTCGATGCCCTGGTGGTGCAGCGCAGCCGGGCCTATGTGAAGGAAAGCCAGCGCCTCGACGGCGGCAACGGCGCGCTCTTCCCGGAGCGCGAACCGCCGAAGGTCGTCCCCTACAGCATCAAATCCACCTACGGCGTGCTCCTGCAGAGTGTGCGCACCGCCTTCCACAAGGAGCGGCCGCTCTTCGTCCTGGGCATCTACTATCCCCTGGCCTATTGGCGCGGGGACAAAGAGAGCGTCACCTACAAGTCGTTCGACGAGAACCGCCAGCGTCAGGTCGTCATGCTCATCCGAACCCTGTTCCTCAAACGCTTCGAAAGCTCGGCGCGGGCGTTCGAGGGGTCATGTTGGCGGCTGTTGCGAAAGCTGCTGGCCTGGGTCACGGTGCATGTGACGTCCGAGCACGATCGGCGCCGCCTGGAACGCTGGCGGATCAAGAACGGGGAGTTGATCGGTTATGCCCAGGCGCACCAGTTGGATCTGTGGCCCGAAGAAGCCGACGAGGACGAGGTCGAGGAGTTCCTGAATGAGGACATCCTCGGCGCTATCGAGCGGCGTGACCCGGCCCAGTTCGATGTGGATGAGATCCTGGACGACACGTTCGACGATCTGGATCAACTCGTGGATTTCCTGCGCGAGGTCGGGCGGGTGACGCCAGATCGGGATGACAAGCTCAAGGCGCTGATCAAGCTCCTCAAGACCGATCCGGTGCTCAGGGCGCAGAAGGTCATCATTTTTACCGAGTTCGCCGACACGGCGCGCTACCTGGAGCGGGAGTTGGCGGCCGCCGGCATCACAGGTTTGCAGCGCATTGATGGCGGCAGCAATCAACGCCAGCGCAGCGATGTGATCCGCCGCTTTGCACCGTATTACAACGGCCTGAGCAGCGCCGAGCTGGCCGCCCAGGGCAAGCCGCCGATCCGGGTGTTGATCTCCACCGATGTGCTCTCCGAAGGCCTGAACTTGCAGGACGCGACCCGGTTGATCAACTACGATCTCCACTGGAACCCCGTCCGCCTGATGCAACGCATCGGCCGCGTGGACCGGCGCATGAATTCCGCGGTGGAGGCACGCCTGGTGGCCGATCACCCGGAGCTGAAGCTGCTGCGCGGGAGGGTGGCGTTCTGGAACTTCCTGCCGCCCGATGAGTTGGACGAACTGCTGCACCTCTTCCAGCGCGTCACCAGCAAGACGCTGGTGATCTCGCGCACCCTGGGCATCGAGGGCCGCACGCTGCTGACCCCCGACGACCGTTTCGATCCGATCAAGGAGATCAACGAGCAGTGCGACGGCACGCTGTCAGAGGCGGAGCAGTTGCGGCTGGAATACACGGCACTGCTGGGGGCGCACCCGGCGCTGGCCGCGACGCTGGCGAAGCTGCCGCTCAAAGTCTTCTCCGGCCGGGTTTCGCCGCGGCCGGACGCGCGCGCCGTCTTCTTCTGCTATCGCATCCCGCGGCCCGATCCCAATCTGATCGAGGCCGAGCCGGGCCAGCCGCGCTGGAGCGACGCGGCCGGCTTCACGGTCTGGCTCTGCTACGACCTCGAAGGCAGCCGCGTCCTGACCGAGCCGGGCGCCATCGCCAACCTGATCCGCTCCGAGCCGGACACCCCGCGGCATTGCGCCCTGGATCGCGCGGCGCTCTCCGAGCTGCGCAAGCGGGTGGAGCGGCAGGTGGTCGCCGACTATCTGCGTCCGCTGCAAGCGCCGGTGGGGGTCACGCCGATCTTGAAATGTTGGATGGAGTTGAACTAACGAATGGCCCACGCGTTTCTCGATGAATCGGGAGATGACATCCCGTTCGGCGGCCAACCCTATCTGGTGGTTGCGCTGTTGAGCACAGGGCAGCCGCGTGCCCTGGACGTGGATCGTCAATCCACCGCCGCAAATCGTGGCGCCGAGTCTGGCTTCGGGCGAGATGAAGGCTGACGCATCGCCGCCCGAAGTGACGGCACGGCTATTGCAAGCGATTGCCGCGGCACCGATCGAGATCGTGGCCGTCGTCCTGGACAAAGCTGCGATCCTGCGGCCGCCAACCGACCCACGTGCGATCTATCGCCTGGTCGTCGCCGATGCTGTGCGCCGGGCGGCCAAACGCCAGCCGCAACTCGACCTCTGTCTCGATAAACGGTACACGTCGCTCAGGTTACGTCAGCTATTGGAACATGCCATCCTGGATAACCTGGCAGGCTTATCGGCAAATGTCACGATTCGACATGGAGATTCCATTGCCGAGAAGGGTTTACAGGCAGTGGATTTCGTGGCGTGGGCGTTGTTTCAGAAGTATGCGCGCAACAGACGTGAGTTCTACGATCTCATCGCGCCGCGGATTGTGGTTGAGGAGTTGCTGCAGATCGCACTGTGGGAATAAAAAATAGCGGCTCACCCTGGGCTCCGATCTCAATCTGTCCCCGCCGGAATTGCGCCGGTAGGCTAGGCCACCGCAGGTGGTCAGAGTCGCCAGGTGTTACGAGCCGCACTTCTAAATGTGAGGATACCACGAAGTGCTGCGGCTGTCAATATCGCGAAAGTTTTCTGTGCAGGCGTATCTTGCACAAAGAGCGCGTATCCAACCCTATCTAATTCGCGTCTCATTTCATCCAATTCGCGTCCAATTGTGCAGCAGATTGCTGCACAATTGCCATGCGACCCAGCGTAAAAGTACTGACAGGAGCCTATCCCATGCCCGTTTCCGCCGACACCCTGCGTTCTATCAAAACCTTCCCCGACCTGGTGCGCTACCTGGAAGACGAGCTTGACTGGCCGCTGCAGGAATACGGCTTCGACGAACTCACCTTCGAGTACTCGCCCGCGGAGCTTGGGGCTGCGGGACGCGGACGCGGCCAAAGTCAAGGCGATCCACCAACTGCGGCCGATGGCCGACGGCCAACCCTTCGGCATCTTTTTCGTGGAGTTCGAGCGCAAGCGCATGCCGGTGGTGGTGCTCCGTAGGATCCTGAGCCACCTGGCGCTGAAGCAGCGCGCGGGCGCCAACCGGGCGGGGTCGGCGGCCTGGGCGTTGGGCGATCTGATCTTCATCTCCGCGTTCGGCGATGAGGCGAGCGACCAGCGCGAGATCGCCTTCGCACACTTCCGCCAGGAGGCCGGCGACCTGCCCACGCTGCGCGTGTTGGGCTGGGACGGCGCGGACACCGGCCTGAAGCTGGATTACGTGGCGGCCGTGCTGCACGAGCGGCTCTGCTGGCCGGCCGATCCCGCGGACGCGGACGCCTGGCGCCAGCAGTGGGCCGACGCCTTCCGCCACCGCCTGGGCCACGTGATCCGCACGTCGGACGCGCTGGCCGAGCGGCTGGCCGAGCTGGCGCGGCGCACCCGCGGGGCCGCGAACACTCTGATGGCGCACGAATCGGAGCGCGGGCCGCTGCGCCAATTGCACCGGGCGTTCCAGACCGCGCTGATCCATGACCTGACCGAAGAACAGTTCGCCGACACCTACGCCCAGACCGTCACCTATGGGCTGCTGACCGCGGCCATCCAGCGCACCGACCTGCAAGGGGGCCGCCACGACACGACCCTCTACTCCGACATGCTGGCCGAGGTGGTGCCGATCACCAACCCGTTCCTGAAGGAGATGCTCCAGACCTTCCTGCACATCGGCGGCCGCCAGGGCGGGATCAACTTCGACGAGCTGGGCATCCAGGACGTGGTGGATCTGCTGCGCGGGGACGAGACCGACCTGCCGGCGATCCTGCGCGACTTCGGCAACCGGACGCGCGGCGAAGACCCGGTGATCCACTTCTACGAGCACTTCCTGGCCGCCTACGACAAGAAGCTGAAGGTGCAGCGCGGCATCTTCTACACCCCGCAGCCGGTGGTCTCCTACATCGTGCGCAGCGTCCACGAGCTGTTGCAGACTGAGTTCGGGCTGGCGGACGGGCTGGCGTCTACGGTGACGTGGGGCGAGATGCGCCAGACCTTTACACGCCAGACCTTTGAGGTTTCGGAAACCTCAAAGGTCTTTGCCATTCCTGAAGGCACGGACTCCGCGTCGCCGTTCGTGACGATCCTGGACCCGGCGACCGGCACGGCGACCTTCCTGGTCGAGGTGATCGAGGTGATCTACCGGCACCTGCGGGCCAAGTGGGACTCTCCGGAGCGCAAGCAGCTACCCGGCCTTTCAACCTTCATCCTTCAGCCTTCATCCTTTGCCGACTACTGGAACGACTACGTCCCCCGCCACCTGCTGCCCCGGCTGCACGGCTACGAGCTGATGATGGCGCCCTACGCCATCGCGCACATGAAGATCGGCCTGAAGCTGCACGAGACCGGCTACCGCTTCGGCAGCGTCGAGCGCGTGCGCGTCTACCTGACCAACGCGCTGGAGCCGCCGGACGACGAGCGGGGGCAGTTGGCCTTCGCCGGCTGGACGCCCGCGCTGGCCCACGAGGCGCAGGCGGTGAACGCGATCAAGCGGTGGCAGCGGTTCACGGTGGTGATCGGGAATCCGCCGTATTCCAACTTCGGGCAGTTGAACCGAATCCCGTGGATTCTTGAGTTGCTGGACGACTACAAACGAGGGCTTGCCGAGCGAAAGATTAACCTCGATGATGACTTCATCAAGTTCATACGGTTTGCCCAGTACCTTCTGGATGCCTCAGGCATGGGTATACTGGGGTTTATCACTAACAACACCTACTTGGATGGTGTTACGCATCGACAAATGCGAGAGTCATTGCTCCGCGCGTTCTCTTGGGTAGGGATTGTTGACTTGCACGGAAGCGTGATGAAAGCCGATACTTGTCCTGACGGTTCGCCAGACGAAAACGTATTTGATATCAAACAAGGTGTCTCAGTGGGATTGTTTTGTCGGACAGTTGGAGGTGCTCAAAACTCGTTACTTCATTACGATATGTGGGGCACGCGAAGTGCCAAGTACTCAGTTCTTTCCACAGCAGCGCCGCGAAGTATGGTTTGGCAGGCGCTGCCGGCAACGAAGCCAACTTTCTTCTTCGTGCCCAAATCTCTACGCCTAGCAGAGGAATACGAGGACTGGCCTTCGATCGCCACGGTATTCAGAGAGTTTGTAAGCGGGATACAAACCGGTCGCGATAGCTTCGTTTCGAGTGAATCAGAAGCCGATTTCGAGGCCAGACTCTCCGTATTGATGGATCCAAGTGTTAGCAACGAGGAAGTCGGGAGACGTTATAAATTGCCTGATTTTGACGGTTTTGATCTCGGAACATGCCGACGAACATTAAGAGACACACATACTGGCAAGGCATGCCGACAGAAATGGTTATATCGACCTTTCGATGTGCGTCCTATCCTATTCCACGATAGCGTCATCAAACGTACCCGCGGAACTGTCATGAAGAGCCTTCTGGTGCCCAATGTCGCGCTGATTACGGTGCGGCAATTGGCGAAAATAGGTTTCTCTCACGTCTTTGTCACAAAACACATGGGTGATGGAAACGCGATCTCTATCAACACACGAGAGTATAACTACTATTTCCCGCTCCATGTCTATCCCAGCAACCTGCAAATATCTCTACCGGTTGATTCGACTCTCAACATGGCCGAGGAATTCATCCGGCAAGTGCGTACCAAGCTTGGGGCGAAATCGGTTGACAGCGACAAAGGTGATTCAGATAGCTCAGTCGGAGCGATCGACATCTTTCGTTTTGCATATGCGGTACTTCATAGCCCCACCTACCGCGCCCGCTACGCCGAATTCCTGAAAATTGACTTCCCGCGCGTCCCGCTCACGAGTAGCCTGGAGTTATTCCGCTCCCTGGCGACACTCGGCGGCGAGCTGGTCGGTCTGCACCTGCTGGAATCGCCGGCGCTGGCACGGCGCATCACCACCTATGCCGGCCCCGCGGCCCCCACGGTCGAAAAGGTGGTCTATGCCGATGGCGCGGTCTGGCTCGACAAGGCACAGACGGCCGGCTTCCGCGGCGTGCCGGAGGCGGTCTGGAACTTCCACATCGGCGGCTACCAGGTGTGCGAGAAGTGGCTCAAGGATCGCAAGGGGCGCGTGTTGTCCGCGGAGGATATCGCGCACTACCAGCGCGTGGTGGTCGCGCTGAACGAGACGATCCGGGTCATGGGGGAGATAGACGAGGTGATCGAGGCGCACGGCGGCTGGCCGATACAGTAGGGAGTCTCGTCGCCCCCTTATTGAAGAGGGGGATAAGAGGGGGGTCAGTCCTGCGGTGGATGGCTGCCGATCTGGATCCACAACCGGCGTGCGTTGACCAGCTCAGGCCGATTGATCCGGATGGCGTTGACCGTCGTCCGCCCCGTCGGCGTCAAACCGACGATCAAGAGGCTGCCCATCTGCCAGGCAAAGTGCTCGTGCCATTCCTGGGTGTTGGGGTTGAAGAGGCGAACTGTGGCGCCGGTCTCAGGATCCGTGGCGACGATGCGGTCGTGCTTGATCAGATTGCAGGACCAGCAGGCCAGGCACAGGTTGTCGAGCGTCGTGCGACCGCCGAGCGATTCAGGGATGATATGATCCACCGTGAACAGCGAGCCGGTGATGTTTTCGGCAGTCTGGCAATAGCTGCAACGATGCCCGGCCCGTTCGACCACGGCCTGCCGGAGCACCGGCGCGATGTAGGCGTGACTCATGCCGCAGCCTTGGCCGGCTTCAGTTCCGAGACATCGTGGCCGCGATCTTTGAGCAGAGCGGCCGCCTGGCTGCGCACCAGCATCGTCCGATCGGCGCGGTGCGCCAGCCGTTGTGCCTCCCGTTCTTCCGCGACGGTCAGTTCATCGCGTTGTCGCTTGAACATGAGCGCCTGCATCCGTTCGGAATCCCTGGATGGCAGCGTGGTCTGCGCCGCCTGCCACAACTCAGCGTCTGTCAAAAAAGTGAGCTGTGCCAGATCGCCGGCAATGTCGAGCGGGAGGTCATCAGTAGTTGGCAGCGCGGTTGACACCACGATGATCAACTCGTCTTCGACGGAGCGGCGCATCCGCTGAGCACGGTGTTCGACCTGCCGATAGAGCATCTCGGGCAAGCGTAACGTGATGGTTTGCAGAGTCATTTTGATCTCATCCCTACTGAAGCTGATTTTGCACTCTCATTGTTCTTGACGCCAGGTTCTTGACGCCAGTCTATCACAAATCGCCTCAGGCAGCAAGGAGGCATTTCCCATGAACCGTACACCTTTTCTTGTTGCCCTGAAGCAAGATTGCATCCTATGGCTGCATGGTGGTCGCACTCAACGAGACGATCCGGGTCATGGGGGAGATCGACGCGGTGATCGAGGCGCACGGCGGGTGGCCGATACGATAGGTCCGTCCGCATCATTTGTAGGAGGTAATCGTGGGCATTACAATCTTTTATCAGGGCGCTCTGCGTGACTTGGGCCAACTGCCGCAGCTTAGCGCCCGACTTGAGGCCGCGTGCGCGGGGCTGAGATGGCCGTGCAGGGTCGTGGACGAGCGCATTCTGGGAACAGGCGAGCGCTACCGGAGCATCGAGATCGAGACCGATGACGGCATCCCCACCAGCACGTTCGAGATTGATGTCGAGCCGGTGGACGATCACGTGCGGGGGGTCGTCATCGCGCCGCCGGGCTGTGAAACGCTCTACCTCACCTTCGGACGCACCGGCAGGCTGATCGAATACTGCGACGCGCCGTTCGGCGATTCAACGCCGGGGCGCTATGGGCTGATCCACGAGCACCTCTTCACCAAGACTCAGTTCAGCTCACCCGAAGTACACATGCAGGTATGCGATCTGCTGCAGATCGTCGCGCCGTTTATGGCCGAGTGGGCGGTCCTCGATGATGGCGGGTACTGGGGGGTGTGGGATGAAGCCGCCTTGCGCGCCACCTGGGCGCGCCACACAGCCATCCTGGACGCGCTCTCGGATCCGGCGCTGCTTCAGGAGATCCTCGAAGCGGCTGGCGTAGACATCGAGGTCACCCAACCGCCGGAAGTGGGCAAGCATCTGACCGTCGCACACCCACTGTGGCGGCAGGAGTGGGGCGTCAGTGCGGGCGAGAATTGAGTTGCGTCATGGGGAAAATGGTGCAGCGCCGGGTTGTCAGACCCGTGAGGTCTGCGAGACTCCAAAGGCGGTCGCTGCGCGCAGCGCCATCAGCACCCGCTCGGTCATGTCGTCGCGCACCTGGCGGAATGCGGTCAGGATCTCTGCGGGGCTGCCCTGCGCTTTGGCCGGGTCTGGAAAGCTGAGGTGCAGGCGGCGTCCTGGCCCCAGCCAGACCGGGCAGTTCTCCGCGGCGTCGTCGCATACCGTGATCACCAGGTCGAATGACGTCTGGCGGAACTCGTCGGCGTGTTTGGAGCGCGCCTGCGCCGGAACAATGCCGATCTCAGCCAGGACTTGCAGCGCCAGCGGGTGAACGTAACCGGTGGGCTGCGTGCCGGCGGAGACCGCGGCCCAGGCGTCGCCCGCCCGCGCGTTGACGATGGCCTCAGCCAGTTGGGAACGGCAGGAGTTGCCGGTACACAGGAAAAGAACGCGGCGTTTCATCGAATCCCCTTGCTCACAGATTTGCAGCCGCCAGCGCCAGTTGGCGCCGCAGCCTGGGCGCATTGAGCCGCTTCCAGGCCGCGGGCACGCGGCGTCGTAGTTTGCGCACCTGCGCCTCCTGACTCGTCAGATAGGCAACCACCCCGGTCATCTCGGGCTGTTTGACCGCGCGCGCCTCCGGCAGACCGGTCTGCTGGGTCAGGAAATCGCTGAGCAGGTGTACGGCTACATCGGCGTCATGCAGATCGCCCAGCAAATCCTGCGTTTGCACCAGTTCTGCAATCACCGGCGCGACCTCGTGGCCCAACACCTCGCGCAGGTACTCCAGCAGATAGCGCAAGCCCTTGATCTCGATACGCAACTGGTGCAGCATCTCCAGCGACGGCCGATCGAGCACCCACTCATACGCGCGGATAGACTCGAAATCGAGCCAGACCGTGCTGGCCGCCACATGGCAGACCAGCACACGCTGCGGCTGGTTGCGAACGAGCGGTCGCGCGCCCGCGTCCGCCGTGGTCAGGAACGCCTCGAAATCGCGCTTGAACTGGCGATAGCGGTTGCTCTCCAGGAAGGCCAGCATGGCGCGGCGCGCCGCGGCGCGCTGCGCCTCCCAGGCCAGGCGCAGTCGTTCCAGCCCGGCGCGCTCCGCCTCAGGCAAACTGGCGGTGTAGCGCTGTAGTTTATCCAGCAGCACATCCAGATCGCGCACCTGGCCCAGGGCGCGCCCGGTGCGGCGCAGATTGCGCGCAAACGGGCGCAGGGCATCCTCATCGAAATAAGGTTCGAAGATCTTCAGCGCGGCGCGCATGCGGCGGGTCGCCACCCGCATATCGTGCAGGGCCTCGATGTCCTCGCCCTTGGCCGCGCCCTTTTCCTGGCGCAGCATGCGCCGAAAATGAAAACGGAGAGTCTTGCGCCCCGCCTCACTCATGCGGTCATCGCTGCGCACGCCCGGCGCCCGACCGCCCTTGTCCGCGCTGGCCGTATCGGGAACGCCGACCTCTTCGCCCGCGGCCAGGGCCAGTTCTGTCTCGGCGGCGCCGGCCAGCGCCAGGGCAATGAACAGTTTGGAACGCGGTTCCGGCTGCAATGCGGGAAAGGCTGCTTGCAGCGCCGCGCCGCACATCTGCAATTCCGCCTGGCTGCCGTCCTGGCTCAACTCGATCTCCGCCAGCCACAGCGGTTCATCGGCCGCGTTGAACAACACCGCATCCAGGCTCATCTCCGCCACCACGCGGCCGGCCAACGCGACCTGGCGCACGTGGCGCGTCTGCTGAATGCGGATCAACTCTTCCAGCGCATCGCCCGCAGCGAGGGATTGGGCCAGGGTGCGCGCCGGGCCATCCGGCCAGGTTTCGGGCGGGCCGGGGCTGGTCAGGCTGACTTCAACCTCGCTGCGCTGATGCAGGCCCTGCGCCTGGTCCCCGCCGGCATGGAGACCTTTCAGCGTCACCAGCCAGGCGCCATCTGCGCGTGGGCGCAGGCGACAGGCAAAGCCGGCGTGCAGAAAGTTGCGCTCGGCCGTATCGAAATAGACATCCTCGCCGCGTTTCACGCCCTTGTCGTGCAGGGTGAAATCGTCCAGGCGTGTGAGCGCGAGTAAATGATTGAACTCATCTTCGCCAGGAATGCGAAACTTGAGCTCCACTTCCTGGGCCAGGGCAGAGGCTGGGCTATCGGACATGGCATCACCTCGTTGACAATCCGGTCATTGCGCAATCCGGCGGATTGCGCCACAGTGATGTTTAGCCGGGGGAGCTTTGGGCGGAATCCAGAACGTCCAGTTCGATCATGCGGCCGGTGATCGTGAACACGGTGCGCTCGCAGATGTTGGTCACACGGTCGGCCGCGCGCTCCAGGTTGTGCGCCACCCACAGCAGGCGCATGGCCTGGTCAATGGTGCGCGGGTCGGCCACGATGCTGCTGATCAGGCGATTCTGCGTGCGCACGTAGAGGGCGTCCACCTCATCGTCTTCGGCCGGCAGGGTGCGTGCGGCCTGCACATCGCGGCGGTTGAACGCGTCAAGGGCGCGGCGCAGCATGTCGCACGCTTTGCGGCTCATCAGGTCAATATCATGCAGTGGATGGGTCAGCGGTTCGTCGGCCAGCATCAACGTGATGCGGGCAATGCCCTTGCCGTAGTCGCCCATGCGCTCCAGTTCGGTGGCAATCTCCAGAATGGACGCCAGCGTGCGCAGGTCGCTCGCCATCGGTTGCTGCATGGCGATCAGCGCCAGGCAGTTGTCCTCGATGGCAAGGCGTTTCTCGTTGATCAGGCGGTCGTCCGCGACCAATTGTCGGGCGGCATCCAGGTCGCGACGTTGCAGAATGTCCACGGAATCGAGAATGGCCTTCTCGACCATGCTGCCCAAGAGAAGGACATCTGCTTGCAGTTTTCCGATCTCACGTTCAAAGTGCTGACGAATTGACACGATCTGCTCCTGCTTGCCTGTCGGCCTGCAAGCGCCATCCGGCAGGTGGCGCCGCAAAGTTGCATGACTCAACCAAAACGTCCGGTGACGTAATCCTCGGTACGCTTGTCGTTTGGGGAGGTGAAAATAGCACGGGTTGGGCCAATCTCGATGACCGTGCCTGATTTGCGATTGTCATCCAGCATCATCATCGCGGTGATGTCGGAGACACGCGCCGCCTGCTGCATGTTGTGCGTCACGATGACGATGGTGTACTGTGTAGCTAATTCTACCATCAATTCCTCAATTTTCAGAGTTGCGATAGGGTCAAGCGCGGAACACGGCTCATCCATCAGGATGACCTCAGGTTCCACGGCCAGGGCGCGGGCAATGCACAGGCGCTGCTGTTGTCCGCCGGACAGGGCATACGCGCTGGCGCGCAGCTTGTCCTTGACCTCGTCCCACAGCGCAGCCTGGCGCAAGGAGCGTTCAACTAACTCGGACATATCTCCGTGATAGCCGTTGACGCGCGGGCCGTAGGCTACGTTATCGAAAATGGACTGCGGGAACGGATTGGGTTTCTGGAAGACCATGCCGATGCGCTTGCGCACTTCCACCGGGTCAACGATGGACGCGTAAAGATCAAGACCCTGGAACCAGACTCTGCCCGCCACGCGGGTCGCGGGGATCAGTTCGTTCATGCGGTTGAAACAGCGCAAGAAAGTGCTCTTACCGCAGCCTGAGGGGCCAATGATCGCGGTGATCTTGCGTTCGGGAATCTCCAGGGTGACGTCTTTGAGCGCCTGGCTGGCGCCATACCAAAAGTTCAGGCCTTCGACGCTAAAGGCGCTCTGGCTGGACAAGGCGGCGCCTGTAGCTGGCGGCGATAAAATGACTGATTCTCGTTGCATTGAGTTACTCGCTAGAAACGCTTCTGCAGGCGATCGCGCAGCAGGATGGCTATGGCGTTGGCGGTCAGCAGAACAGCCAGGAGGATGACGATGCCTGCGGCCGCCAGGTTGCGAAAGTCAGCCTGCGGCCGCGAGGTCCAGTTGAAGATCTGGATCGGCAGCACGGTGAACTGACTGAAGATATTTTCGGGTAAGAAAGCAATGTAGGTCAAGGCGCCGATGGTGATGAGCGGGGCGGTTTCGCCCACCGCGCGCGAGAGCGCCAGGATCGTGCCGGTCAGGATGCCAGAGGAGGCCATCGGGAGCACGGTGCGCCAGACTGTTTGCCAACGCGTGCCTCCCAGGGCCAGTGAAGCGTGGCGCAGCGAGGGCGGCACCGCGCGCATCGCCTCACGCGAGGCGATGATGATCGTGGGCAGGATGAGCAGGCTCATCGTCAAGGCGCCGGCCAGCAGGCTGCGTCCCAGCATGAGGGTGCGCACAAAAATGCCCAGGCCCAGCAGACCGTAGACGATGGACGGCACGCCGGCCAGGTTGGCGATGTTGATCTGGATCAAATTCGTGACCCAATTCTGCGGCGCGTATTCCTCCAGGTAGATGGCCGCGGCCACGCCGATGGGGAAGGCGAAGATCGCGGTCAGTCCGACAAGCCAGAGGGAGCCGGCAAAGGCGGAAAGAATGCCGGCCTTCTGTGGAAAACGTGAGGGGAAGCTGGTCAGGAATTGCCAATCGAGCCAGCCGCGGCTCTTGTTGAGCACATCCAACAGCAGGACGGCCAGCACGATCAGGCCGATGAGGGTGGCGGCAAAGGTCACGGCGGCGAAGATGCGCCCGGCGCGCTTGCGTCGCGCCAGGCGCCGGCGAAACTCAAGATTTGGGTTGGATGCTATGTCCATCTATTTCTTTTACCCTAATTGCGGTACAAATCTACTGATAGACCTGGCGATAGCGGGTCAGGATGCGTTGACTGATCAGGTTGAGCGCGAAGGTCATGATGAAGAGCAGCATGCCGACGGCGAAAATGGTCTTGAATTCGATGCTCTGCTGCGGATTGTCGCCCAGGCTGACGCGGGCGATGAATGCGGTCATGGTCTCCATCGCTTTGAGCGGATTGAGCTGCATGATGGTGCTCTGCCCGGCGGCGATGAGGACGATCATGGTTTCACCGATGGCGCGGGAAATCGCCAGAATGAAGGCCGCGGTGATGCCAGACAGGGCGGAGGGCACGACCGTGCGCAGCGTCACCTCCAGCTTGGTGGCGCCCAAGCCGTAGGCCGCTTCACGCAGCGCGCGCGGGACAGCGGTCATGGCATCTTCGCTGAGGGATGAGACCAGGGGGATGATCATGATGCCCATGACGATGCCGGCGCTCAAGGCGTTGAAAACCTGCATATCGGGCCACAACTGACGCAGCAGGGGCGTGACGAAGGTCAGGGCAAAATAGCCGTATACTACCGTGGGCACGCCGGCCAGAATTTCCAGAAGCGGTCTGAGCACCCGGCGCACGCGCGGGCTGGCATACTCGCTCAAGAAGATGGCCGCCAACAGCCCCAATGGCAGGGCAATGAGCATGGCAATCAGCGAGACGACGGCGGTGCCGGCCACGAGCGGTAGAACGCCAAAGCTGGGCGGGCTGAAAAGGGGCGTCCATACGGTGCCGGTCAGAAAATCGAGTAAGGGCACGGCGCGTAGAAATTCAAGGGCCTCGAAAATCAGGACGCCCACGATGCCGGCCGTGGTCAAGATAGAAACGGCAGCGCACAGAAAAAGCACGCTGCCGATGATCCGCTCGCGCATTGAGCGCCAGCGGTTGCCCACCAGGGGCGCGCCAGGGGCAGCGCGCTCGTGCTGCGCGGTCCTATTCGCCTGTAGTTGATCCATGGTTTTGCTGCCAGTCTCCCTGGCGAGTCAGTTGAACAAGCTCGTGATTGAGCATAATTTTACGCCAAGTTGAAATTCTGCGCCACTCTGAACACAACACCATGCCAACCCGGCGCCGGGCTGGCATGGTGTCATTACGTTGTACTTGAGCCTCGCAAACAGGCCCTGGTCAACGTTTACTTGGCAAACTTGGCCAGGGCCGCCTTGCCTTCATCGTAACGCGCCTGCGGTACAGCCACGTAACCGACCTCATCTACGATCAACTGCGCATTGTCAATGTAGAATTTGGTAAACTCAAAGACCTCCGGGCGACTCAGCGCGCTGTTCTTGACATAGAAGTAAAGCGGCCGTGAGAGCGGCGCATAGGCACCCTGGTTGACGGTGTCGAAGTTCGGCTCGACGCAGCCCTTGCCGCCATCAACCTGCACGGCGCGCAGCTTGTCCTTGTTTTCGATGTAGTAGGCCAGGCCAAAGTAGCCGAGCGCATTGGCGTCGCCTTCGATTCCCTGCACCAGGACGTTGTCATCTTCGCTGGCGGTGTAGTCCGCGCGCGATTGCTTGGCCTTGCCATTGATGACCTCGGTGAAGAAGTCGAAGGTGCCAGAATCGGTGCCGGGGCCGTAGAGGGTCAGCGGCTGATCCGGGAAGCTGGGATCAACGTCCTTCCAATTCTTGACCGCGCTGCCGGTGTCCCAAATGGCCTTCAACTGAGCCACGGTCAGGCACTGGGCAAAGGTGTTCTTGGGATTGACCACGACGGTCAAGCCGTCCAGGCCAACCAGAAACTCCGTATACTCGACCTTGCTCTGCGCGCAGACTTCTTTTTCGGAATCCTTGATCGCGCGCGACGCATTGGAGATGTCGGTCTCGCCGTTGCAGAACTTCTTGAAACCGCCGCCGGTGCCAGAGATGCCCACGGCTACCTTGACTTTGGGATGCACGGCGCCAAACTCTTCCGCGATCGCTTCGGTGATGGGGTAGACGGTGGAAGAGCCATCAATGGCGATGTCGCCGCTCAATTCGGCTATGGGCGCAGCGGTCGGCTGGGCCGGCTGAGTGGCTACGGCCGGCTGAGTGGCTGCGGGCGCCTGGGTGGCTGCGGGCGCCTGGGTGGCTGCGGGCGCCTGGGTGGCTGCGGGCGCGCCGCACGCGCTCAACGTCAGCGCCAGCAGAGTGAGGGCATAAACGAATCTCGTACGCATAGAAATTTCTCCTCGATGTTGACCTTAACAGGTTTACGTCATGCGGTGAAAAGGCTGCCGCGGCCCTTGCCCTATCGAAAGGCAGGCGCACGCAGATCTCGATCCGCACGCTGAGGATAGCCGGCTTGATTTAACTCGGCATTATGCGACGGTTAATGATTGGTAATTTGTGGATTAAGGCTTGATAACGTCTCTTGCCCGCAGCCCTGCGCAGGCTGGCTGCCGCACACATCGCCGGGCCAGCCGACAACGCCCGCCGCGGCGCAAGCTCCTTACCCGGCGGGCCTGCGCAAGGTTGGGCGATTCTTCGGCCAACAACCCTCGCAGGGGCCAATGGACATCGCAGCGTTGACTTGTGACGACGTTGCGTGCCTCTGAGTTCGTCATCTTGCCGCAGCCCTGCGAGGGGGATCCCCTCTGAGGTCGTCGTCTGGCCGCAGCCCTGCGAGGGGGGGACGTTACGGCGCCAGGGGGAAGTATCGAACCTGCGACTGGCACGATTGCACGGCCAGGTCGTCTATCTCCCAGCCGCCGCTGGGCCGGCCGACCGTCCGATCAGTGCCGACGCGAAAACGAAAGCGCACCGTTTGCCCGGCGAATGCGTTCAGATCCACGATGTTGTGCAGGTATTCCCACTGATCGCCGCACCAGGCCAGGCGACCGGCCAGCGGGTTGTCGAAATCGGACGAAATGACCCCGTTGTAGGGCTGGGTCAAGAGCATTTCGTTCGGCGCCTGCGCCCAGGTCACCCCATCATCGGTGGTGATTTCCAGCAGAGCGCCATCGTAACAGCCGGCCGTGCCGTCCTCGAATATCTGACTGTTCCAAAACTGGAGCGTCAGCGGCGCTTGCCCGCTGGGCAGGCTGAACCGCGGCGAAATCAGATGCACCTCGCTGACAGCGGCCGGCGCACCGGCGTGCCAATACTGCGGCGGGCTGTGCCAGCGGTTGGTTGCCAACCCCCACTGGTTTGGCCCGCTCACCGTGACGGCGGTCCAGCCGTCGGCCGCATGCGGTCCGTCGAAGTCGTGCATGACCTGCGTAACCGGCGCCGTTCCTGGCCCGCAGGCGCCGGGGATGTTCAGAGTCGTGAAGCTGAACACGGCCGAGGTTGCGCCCGCCCCACACGTATTGAACGCTTGGACGCGCCAGTAGTAGCGTGTGCTGGTGAGCAGGTCGCTGGCCGGTGTAAAACTGGCGCTGGTCAGGCCGCTGGCGGCAGCGACGATCGTGCTGAAACTGGCATCGAACGCAATCTCGATGGCGTAGGTTTGCGCCTGGCTGGCCGCATCCCAGGTGAAGGTTGGCCGGCGCGGCTGCAACGGTGCGCCGTCGGCCGGCGCGAGCAGCCCCGGCGCGGCCGGCGCCGCGTCGAAGACATCCAACCCCACGGTGGTGGTGTGCGTGGCGCTGACCGCCATGCCCACCACGTTGATCGAGTAGGCGCCTGGCGGCGCCGCGGCCGTGTTGCAGAGCGTCAGCGTCGGGGTGACCGGCGGCGTGACGGGATTGCCGCTGAACCCGACCATGACCCCGGCCGGCGCGCCGCTGGCGCTCAGGCTCACCGGCTGGTCGAAGCCCAGGATGGCGCCAACGGTCAGCGTGTAGGCGACGCTGATCGGCGCGCAGACCGACTGGCGGGTCGGGAAGCCTGCCAGGGTGAAATCGGGCCGCACGGTGCAGTTGGCGCACACCAGCGCAAACCCCTGGTCGGTGGCATCCCCGTTGTACAACACCGCGTCGCCCGGCAGGTTGGCAGCCTCCACCCGGATGGTGGCAGTCTCGCCGTGCGTGCGTAGATAGACGTTTTCCAGGTTGTTCCTGGCGTCGGCCGCGCCGCCGCTGACCGACCAACCGTGGTCGAAGACGTTACCCTTGTAGGTGACTGCGTCATCGGTCACGGTCAGGTTCAGGTCGTTGACCAGGGCGGGGTTGGCGCCCACCGCGCCCGGCGCGTCGCTCCAGGCCAGCGTCACCTTGAGCGGCCGGGTCGGGTCTGGCACGCCCACCGTGACTTCCCAGAATTCGCCCGTGTCGCGTAGCACGGTGGACTGGTCATGATAGACCATGGCCAGGCCACTGCTGATGACGTTGGTCAGGTTGATGCGCCCCCATCCTTGCAGAACGTTGGGGATGGCGCCGCTGCCCATGTCCACGGCGCCGTTGACCAACAGCGCCGTGGCCATCGCCGGACTGGGATTGGCGCCGGCGTTGAAACTGCGCCACCACTGTGTCAGCAGCGCCAGCGCGCCGGAGGTGTGGCCGGCGGCCATGCTGGCGCCTGAACAGTAGGCGTAGAGGTTGTTGGCCCCAAGGATGGCTGTACTGCAATCGCCGCCCAGGTGGTTGCGCGTGGAGGCGATGTTTTCGCCCGGCGCGGCCAGCGTTGGCCCATAGCGGCCATCCACGGTCGGCCCACGGCTGCTGAACTCAGAAGTGGCATTCATGTCATCACCCCAGCCGAAGAGGGGATTCACGCTGCTGGCGGCAACGATCAGGTTCTTGGCCTCGGCGGGCGCGGTCAGCGTGTTGGCGAGATAGCCGCTGTTACCGGACGGAAAGACCTCGACGAACGGCTCGGCGATGGTCGGCGTGTCGAAGTTGCCGTCCAGGACGATGAAATCGTGTATGCGCTCCGTGGCTTGATAGCCATGATTGATCCCTTCGCCGCTGGTCCAGGCGCTGCTGCCGCCGACCGCCCCGCCCAGGATGGCGAGCCGGCTCATCTCCTGCCAGCCGCCGGCCGGCGGCCAGACGTTGCCCGAGAGAGGATTCATGGCGAAGATGTTGGCGCCAGGCGCCACGCCCAGGCCGTACAGAAAACCCTGTGCATTGCCAAAGCCCCCGGCGCCGCTGCTGGCGATGCTGCCGGCGACGTGCGTGCCATGACCGCCGCCCGCGCAGTCGCTGCCCGGCTGGCCGGGGATGCTGCAGGCGCCGGGGAAATCGGCCCCCCCCACGATGCGGCCGCTGAAGTCGGGATGATCGTAATCCACCCCGGTATCAATCACGGCCCAGGTGACGCCGCGGCCATCGAAGCCCAGGTCCGCCAGCCAGGCGCGATAGCCCGGAAACGGCCGGCCGGCTGCGTAGTTGCCGGCCAGGATCTGATCGGCCGCTTCATCCTGCACCTGCGGCTGCGGGCTGGCATAGGCCACAGCCAGGACTGCGCCGAGTTGGCTGACAGCAGTCAGTGCGTCGGCGTCCAACGTGACGATGGCGTCGAAGAAGGCCCGGTCCGGCTGCGAGGGAAAAACCTGCACAAGCTGAGCGCCGAACTTCGCCAGCGCCGCCAGGGTCTGGTCGGGCTGGCCGTCGTTGTAGAACATCACGTCCACATTCTCGATGCGGCCGCGGCGGTTGTGCAGGTCTGCGTTGAGCTTGTAGGCCGGATGAAAAGCGCCCTGCCAGCGCACAAAGGGTTGCGTGGCAGCCGCCTCAGCCTGCGTCGCCGTGCCCCAGACCAGGTAGGTGTTGGAGGGGTAGTACTGCAGCGGCTTCAGCCCGGCTGCTGCCAGGTCCGCCAGCCAGGCGTCCTGAATGGGGCCGGCGAACTGCACCAGGCGCAGGGCCGGGCCGGTGTCCAGGGTCTGCATGGCCTCCGGCAGATTGGGTTCACCCACGGCCAGCGGATCGAAGACAAAATCACGCACCTGTACCTTACCGGCATCTTCGTCCACAGTGAAGGGCAGGCCGCTGGCGCGCAGGCGGGCGAGGTCGGCCGCATTCAACTGCAGCCAGCGAAAACTGCCGTAGTTGATGGCGGCCTGGGGGGATAGGCCCAGGGCAGTCACCTCGCTGACAGCAAAATCAGAGATGCGCACGAAATGACTGCCGTCGCCAGGCGCTGGCGGCGCCGCGCCGGCCGGCAAACCAGTCAACAGCAGGCTGAGGATGATGAGTCGCGCCAGCCCGCGCAGGCGCCGCGTCCTGTCAAATTGAGAAAACCGAGTTAGCATAAGATACTCCTTCCTCCCCTTGCGCAGGCTGGCTGCCGCACGAATCGCCGGGCAAGCCGAGAGCCCCGTGAATGAATTCACGGTCTGGTACACCCCCGTGAATGAATTCACGGTCTGATACACCCCCGTGAATGAATTCACGGTCTGATACACCCCCGTGAATGAATTCACGGTCTGATACACCAAAACCTGCTAAAGCAGGTTGGTATTGGGTGCGACGGCTGAATTCGTAAGACTTGTGGAGAACGAATTCACAACCCCAACCACCGCGACCTGACAAGACCAGTTCCCACCAGCGCAACCCGCTTGAGCGGGTTTCACATATCAGACACCGAATTCATTCGGTGGGCTGAATTCACGGTCTGATACACCAAAACCTGCTAAAGCAGGTTGGTATTGGGTGCGACGGCTGAATTCGTAAGACTTGTGGAGAACGAATTCACAACCCCAACCACCGCGACCTGACAAGACCAGTTCCCACCAGCGCAACCCGCTTGAGCGGGTTTCACATATCAGACACCGAATTCATTCGGTGGGCTACTACCGCACGAGCGGCAGATACAGGGGTTGCAGCACGACGTGGCGCAGGATGACCAGGCCGCCGCTCTCCGCCGCGACGTACACCTGATCCCCCGCCACCGCCACATTCCAGGCGTAGCCAGGGGTGACATAGGCTGCAGTCTCCCGCGGCCGCGCCGGGTCGCTCACGTCCAGCAGGCGCACACCGGCCGGCCCGTCCGCCAGGTAGACCGATGTGCCGTCCACGGCCACGCCCCACACCAGGCCCGGCGTGTCGTAGGTTGCCACGAGCTGCGGCTGCGCCGGGTTGGAGACATCCACAATGTGCAGCCCTTCCTCACGGCCGGCCACGTAGGCCAGCGTCCCGCTGACGGCCACCTCCACCGCTACCCCCGGCGACTGCCAGGAGCCGACCTCGAACGGGCTGTCGGGCTTGGAAACGTCCACGATGCGCAGCCCCGCTGCCCCGTCGGCCAGGTAGACCAGGTTGTCCACCGCCGTGACCGCATACGCTCCTCCCGGCGAGTCGAAGAGGCCGATCTCCGCAGGATGAACCGGATCGCTCATGTCAAGTGAGTACAGACGGCCGTGCATGCGATCGGCCGCATAGGCATAGCGCCCCGCAATCGCAACATCCCGGATAAAGGTATCGTAGGGTTGAAAGAAACTCAGTTCCCACGGTTGGCCGAGATCCTGCACATCCACGATGCGCATCCCTTTCGGTCCCGCCGCCACGTAAGCGATCTGCTCGTCCAGGGTGACGTTCCAGGCCATACCCGTGCTGTCGTATGCCGCCATCTGCGCCGGCTGGTCGGGTTGGCTGACATTCACGATGTGCATGCTGCCATCATGATCCGCCACATAGGCCAACACCTGGGGGGTGCAGCTACCGGCCTCACACACCGACTGCGACGCCAGGCTGACCCCATACGCACGCCCCGGCAGGTTGAACCAGCCCACGCGCATGGGGGCGGTGGGATCGGCGCCGCTGATGACCTGCAGGCCCCGGCTGCCGCAGGCAACAAATGCCAGGGGGGTCTCCTGCCCTGGCAGCATGGCAAGCGCCACCTCACCCGCCTCTCCCAGCGTATCGTAATAGCGCCAACTGACCAGCGGGCGTTGTGGATTGGCGACGTTGATAGTATTCACGATCCCGCTGTCCGCAAGGACGAACACGCGGCGCTCCGCCGCTGCCAGCCTGGAGATGAATCCGATGGATACCATCGAAGCTCCCACCACGCGACGTGGTTGGGTGATATCGCTGAGATCCATGATGTCCATCCCGGAATCGCCGCCAATATAGGCGTAGCCGCCGGCCAAAGCGACATCGCCGCTTTGCATCATCCCCATGTAGCCACTATAACTGGCCGTCAACAGCGGCTGGTCGGGATCAGTGACATTGACGATGTAGTAATAACGGTGTTCATCGGTGACATGGGCGTACACCTGCCCCGGTACGCTGGTCAGATCGGCGGCCACGCGCCAGGCATGGCCCGGCGTGTCGTAGAAGCCAGTCTCCCGCGGTTGGGTTGGGTCGCTGACATCTACGATGCGCAGACCGGCCTCGCCCACCGGCACGTACACATAGACCGACCAGGAACCGGTCGCAGTGGGAACCGCGGCCGCGGCCACATCCTCGGCCGCGGCCGGAAGCGCCAGGGAACTCGCCAGTGTGGGCGAGAGGGGATCGGTGAAATCCACGATGGAGAGAGTCGCGCCGGTCACCAGGTAGAGAAAGGCAGGCGGCTGATCGCGTCGGTTGACGTGTGCGGGCGCCACCGCCGCAAACGTCATCGCGACCACCGGGGCCGAGAGCGCCAACGACCGCCCGATCAGAACGGGCATCGTGGGGTGAGCGATGTCCAGCACTGTCACCGTCTGGCCCAGGCCGATTGCAGCATAGGAGCCGGCCAGCGCCACGCTCGAGACATCCCCGGCAACCTGGGCTGTCAGGATGAGGTTCTCCTGCGGCCAGACCGTGGGGGCGCCGTCTTGCACCAGACCCCCGTCATACAAAAGAACCGGGAGCAAGAGCAGCCACATCCAGAGTTTGAACATCGTGTCGAGTCCTTTTCAGATAGAAACCCGTTTTCTCCAAGAAAACGGGTTTCTGTCAAAACACCGGCGGCGCATTCAGGCAGTTCCACGTCAACCCGCCGTCGTCTGAATGATAGTAGTGAAGGTTGCTGCCAGCCTGGGTCGAAAGAAACAGGCTCAACGGCCGGGTACGGAGCCCAGTCTTGCCGGCCAAAGGTAAGTAAGCCTGGTGACTGAACGTTGCACGGACCGCAGGCGACGCGACACCTTCTGGACCGCTCCCCTGCTGGCGCAGACCGCCAATACCCGGTGCAACCTGGTTGGAATCACCTGCCGACCTCCTGACATCGAGGCGTGGTTTCTGCACACCGCTCGCGATGACCGACCAGTTCGCGCCATCATCGTAGGATACCAGCACAGCATTTTCGGTCGCAATGAACAGCGTGCGATCTTCGACAAAATTGGGTGAAAGATCCAGGTCTGCTATATGAGCTTCGCCGCCAAGACCAAATACCGGTTGCCAGGTCCAACCGCCGTCCTGGCTCCTGAGCAAGGTCTGCACCTGCGCCCCAAACACCGTGTGATCGCGGGCGAAGTTCGGCGAAAATATCACCAGGTAGGCTGGCCCTGGATCTTCTTCAGGCCGTTGCCAGGTCATGCCGCCATCCGTGGATCTTATCAGGTAATCCGCCAGGCCATACAGAGTGCTGTCTTCGGCAAACGTTGGCGACACATACAAGAAATAGGCGTTGGTAGCGTCCCACACCGCCTGCCAACTCAGACCGCCGTCGTCAGAGCGCAAAATACCCGAACCGGATTCGGTGGGGAACAATGGCTCAGCGCGAACCGCAAAGATCGTTTCTGCACGATCCGTGGTAAACACCCCTTGGCAATACGGATCGCAAGCTGTGCGTTCTTGCCAGGTGATGCCTGCGTCCGTACTGCGCACGAAACCGTATAGTTTACGCCGATTATGCCAATGTCGAATGTAGAGCGTCACGTCTGCATCTCCAGACGCACGAACGACAGCAAGGTCGTAGGCTTCTTCCCCAATGACTGATGCATGATAGATCATCTGCCAGGTAGCGCCGTTGTCACGACTGCGCCAGAGTTGTGGCGAGTAGACAAAAAAGAGCATGCGATCTTCCTCGTAAACTGGAGAAGGCACGAGATTGCTCCAATACGAATATGGAACAGACGAACATAACGGCAACGTGGAATGCGCGCCGTCTGACCCTGCACCGGACAACACCTCCTCTACCCAGCCGCTAGAAACCATGACGAATGAAACCGTGATCCATTGAAACATCGTCATCAGCATCCTGATTCGTCGCATTGAATGCCTCCCTTCACGGCGTTGGTGTATGCGTTGGCGTGATCGTTGGTGTTGGCGGCCACGCCGGGTCGTAACTGGCCCATTCGTTTCCTAAGATCGTCAACCGATAAGGCGGCGTGCCGGTTGCTTCGGTTTCCATCAAGCGCGTTCGCGCATCACCATAAGCCACACTGAACCAGGCAAGGCGGAGATAACCAGGATTCTCAGATGACCCCATGAATCCAGCCATCGGCTTCATCAGGTAGTTTCGCACATCTAGTCGCGAAGGGGTGGGAGTAGGGGTCCCAGAAGACCAACCAAGTGCGTCCCGGATGCAGCGCAACAAGCGCGCGCAAGGGGTCAGTGGAATTCCCGAAGAATCCGCACCGCACCATCGGCACGAAGCCGAGGCGATCATACTCGCCATAACTGCTGTCGTCTCCCCAGTCGTACCACCAGCCCAGGTTGAAGTTGTCGAGATGAGAGGTGTCCGACCAATGCTGACCTTCTTCGATGGCATTGCCAACCCCTTTCCAGCCATAGAAAACGTTGACATGTGGAAGATAAGTGAGGTGAGTTGTCTGTGGCAGCGACAAGATCACCGCAGATGGTGGCGTAATCGTACGAATACCGTCAGGTGTTCGAGTAACGGTGGCAGTCCTCTGCGGGGTGGATGTGAGAGTACCAATACGTGTCGGCTTGGGGTATGCATAGCGGCGCTCGCCCAACACGCGGGCCAGGGCGTCATCGGTGATGACGCCGATCGGCCGGGGCGTCTGGATGGGCGAGTTGAAGAGCAGCCGGCTCATGTCGCCGGCGGCGCCGGCCTCGCGGGTGGCGTCGCCGTTCGGCGCAGAGAGGACCATGGTGATCAGTCCGCTGACAAGGGCGAGCGCCAGCAGAGGCCATACACTGCGTGTTTCACCTGGTGGGTTAGGGGCCATGAAATCCTTCTCGAAGCGTTCATGGGTTTGACAAGTCAACCAGTGCGGACGGCTGATGCGTCTCACATCGTCAGTATAACACCCCCCATCGGCCCTGTCAATCGCCTTTTTGCGCACAGGAGACGTGAAACTCCCCTTGTGCAGGCTGGCTGCCCCAAAAAGTCTCCGGCTACAGGCGCAACAGGACGGCGAGCAAGATCTGCGCCAGCAGGATTTTGCTGATCAGCGCGATGGGGTAGACGGCCGCATAGCCGATGTTGGGCAGTTCATCGCCCGTTTGCTGCAACGCATAGCCCAAGACGGCCGGTTGTGTCTGCAAACCGGCCGTCATGCCGAGCAGCAGCCCCATGGGAATCTTGAAGACGCGGCGGCCGATCCACAGAGTGAGGAAGGCGATCAGCATGGTGAGCAACGCGCCGGCGATGAAGATGGTGACGCCGCCGCCCTGCTGCAGCGTGCTGACGAACGCGTAACCGGAGCGCGTGCCGACGCCGGCCAGGAAAAGTACCAGGCCGATCTGGCGCAGCGTCAGGTTGGTGTTGTACGAAAGGTTCCACACCAACGGGCCGGTATGGTCAATGGCGCCGAGAATGAGAGCCGCGATGAGCGGCCCGCCGGCAATGCCGAGCTTGAGCGTCACCCCACCTGGCAGCGGAATGGGCAACATGCCCAGAAGGATGCCAAGCGCCAGGCCGAGATTGAACGGCAGAATGTCAATTTCGCTCAGCGCCTTGTAGGAATCGCCAAAGAACTTCGTGATCGCGTCCATATTTTCGCGCCGCACCACCACGCGCACGCGGTCGCCCAATTCCAGGATTAAGTCATCCTGGGCCAGCAGTTCGATGTCGCCCCGACGCACGCGGGTGACCACCGCGCCGAATTGCTGTGGCAGGTTGAGGTCACGCAGACGCTGCCCGGCCACGTGCGGCCGGGAGACGAAGACGCGCCGGAAATCGTACTCACCGCGGTCAAGCTCCAGATGCTCTTCGCTGACCAGGCCCAGGCTGGCCGCCACTTTGTCAAGTTCCTCCGCGGTGCCTACCACGCTGACCAGGTCGCCCAGATGCAGTTGAGTGTCCGCGGCGGCGATGGTCAATTTCTCCTCGCGCTGCAGCCGTCCAAAGACGACGTCCCAATGCTGGCGCTGCAAAAGCTCAGCGATCGTGACACCGATTGCGGCCGGCTCCGTCACCTGGATAGTCCGATTGACCAGACGCCGACTGCTGGCCGCGACGTCATGCACGCGGCTGGCTTCGGCGGCATAATCAATCTTCCATACGCGCTGCAGCACGGTGATGACCAGGATCATGCCGATGACGCCCATGGGGTAGGTGAGGGAGAAACCGATGACCGGCTCGGCCAGCATCTGTTGTACCAACTGCGGTGACGCCGCACTCTTGATGTATTCCAGGGCGGCCGCCAGCGCGGCGGTGTTGGTGAAGCTGCCTGTAAACATGCCCGTGGTGACGCCCGGCGACAGGCGCAGCGCCGTGCCCACAGCGCCCACCAAAACGGTGGCAAAGATCAACATGACGAGAATGAACAGGTTATCGCGCAGGCCGCGGCGGCGAAATGAGGCGAAGAACTGGCGGCCGCTGCTCAGGCCCACGGTGTAGACAAAGACCACAAGCCCCAACTGATAGACCAGTTCGGGCAATTTCATATCGGGATGCAGCGCGCCGAACGCCAGGCCGACGAAGAGAACCGCCGCAACGCCCAGGCTGCTGCCGCCAATCTTGATGCTGCCCAGCGGGTAGCCAATTGCGCCGACGAGAAAGAGTAAGAGGAGGGGATTGGCGAGAAGGATTTCGATCATTTGGTGTTCACAACTCCCGCTCTGTCAGCCAAACCAAAATTCGATCTGCAACAGCTTGCCAGTTCGGCTCCAGCATCATATCGTGCGCCATACCCGCGAAGATTTCAGCCTGCGTGTTGTACGCGCGCGCTGTTGCCTCAACTTCGGCGGGGCTGAAAATGGTATCCTTCGATCCACCCAGGACAAGCACCGGCGTCTTGACCTTTCCCGGTTTGGGCAGATTGAACACGAGCATATCGAGAAAGCCCAAATAAGACTCGTCCTGTAGCCTTTGCGCATAGGTCTGCGCTTGTTCATCCCCCAGGCCCTCCGAGAAGAAAGCCTCGCGCGCCAGCTGGGGAGTGGACACCAGGGGGAACAGGCTCAGCGTTAAGTTGACCTTGGCGAAGGCTACCGGATGGCGCCTGGCGATTCTGAGTGTCGTGGCTAGAACACCGGCCGGCGACACGGAAGCCAATAAGACCGCGGCCGGAGCGAGGGCATTCTCCAAATACTTTTGGACCACCAGCCCGCCCATGGAATGACCGATGATAACGGGTGGGCTGGGCAATTGTGACGCAGCGGCTGCCACATCTTCGACGTAATCGGCAATTCGGGTCCAGCGCAAATTGCCGCGTCCCTCGCTGTTTCCATGTCCGCGCAGACTGACGGCGTGAGCCGCGAAGCCATGTCGAGTGAAGTAATCGAGAAAATGAACATCCCAACACCAGGCTGCATGCCAGGCTCCATGTACAAAAAGCAGGGGCGTTGATCGCGGGTTGGCGAGTGGGTACTTCGAGATCATTTCCAGTTTCATCGTCTTCCTCGTTGAGCAGTGAGTGAGGGCTAGAGAACAGAGATCAAAGTATCATGGGAAGGACCGGACTCCATTCTAGCACAGAGTCAGGAAAACTTCAATCCTTCTTTACTGGCATTACTGGCAACACCCGTTACCGAAAATAGCGGTCTCCTACATCTTATGGTACACTGTTTGCAACGTCCCCATGTCGTCAGGCCCGTGCGATTACCACCTGCACGGGACACCGGCCAGGCCAGAGGTGTATGACCACCATTCTCTTTGCCGTCATCGTCTTGTTTGCCGCGCTGTTACAGACAATTTCGGGTTTTGGCTTTGCCCTGCTCGCGATGCCCCTGGCCACGCTGGCCTTCTCTGTGGCCGCCCCTGGGGTGATGGGCGTACGCATCGCCGCGCCGCTGGTCGCCATGACCGGGTTCACCCTCTACGCGGTCAACCTCCTGCGCTATCGGCAGGCGCTGCAGTGGCATGCCGTCACCCGGCTGGCCCTGGCGGCCGCCTGTGGGATTCCACTTGGCATCTGGATGGTTGCCACGGTCAACGAAACCGTGGTCAAGCTAATTCTGGCCGCGGTGCTGATCCTTTACGCCCTTAATTCCCTGCTGCGCCCGCTGCTCACCCCCGCCCCTACAAGCCTGACGCCAACGGCCGGGCGCGCGCCGGCAGCGCCTTCGTCCTGGCCGGCGCGGGCGTTTATCTGGCCGGTTTCCTGGCTGGCCTGTTGGGCGGCGCTTACAACACACCCGGCCCGCCGGTCATCATCTATGGCACGCTGCAGGGTTGGCCGCGCAACGAGTTCCGTTCGATCTTGCAGGCGCTCTTTCTCTTCAGCAGCGCCCTGGTGATCGCCTCACACCTGGTGGCCGGCCATCTCACCGCCACGGTGTGGACCCATTACCTGATCGGCCTGCCAGCCCTCTTGCTCGGCGTCGGCCTGGGCGCACAGGTGGATCGCCGACTCGATCATGACCGCTTTCGCCAGGTCCTCAACGTGATGATCTTGCTGACCGGCCTGGTGTTGATTGCGCAGGAACTGTCACGAAAGGTTTGACCATGCAGACGTTGGTGATAGACATGGACATCCCCCGCATTGTGCTGACGCAACTGCTCAGCCGCATCAGCCCCGCGGCCTTCTTTGCCCGCTCCTCTCCCCTGCGCCTGTTGACTCTGCCCGACCCGCCCCTGCCCCGGCCCGATTGGGTGCGCGTGCGCAATCGCCTGTGCGGCATCTGCGGCAGTGACCTGCATCAGATCTTCCTGGATGCCAGCCTGGACGTGGCGCCTGTGGCCTTGCCCTCGCACCGCCGCATCTACCTGGGCCATGAGATGGTGGGCGAGGTGATCGAGGCCGGCCCGGCCGTGACCCAATTCAAGCCTGGTGACCGGGTGGTGCGTTGGGGTCGCGCGGATGATTGCGCCGCCCGCGGCCTGCCTGACCGCTGCCCGGCCTGCGCGCGTGGGCACCGCGTGCTGTGCGAGCGCGCGTCCGAGCCGCGCGAGCATCACCCCATCGGCGGCGGGTTTGGCGACACCTTCATCACCCCCGCCAGCACGTTGGTGCCTGTGCCGCCGGCCGTGCGCGACGAGCAAGCCATCTTCACCGAACCGGCCGCCGTCGCCATTCACGCCGCCTGGCGCTGCCTGCCGCAGGCGGGCCAGCAGGTGCTGGTGCTCGGCGTGGGCGCCATCGGCTTCCTGCTCATCCAGGTCTTGCGCGCGGTGCAGCCAGCCGCCGCCATCAGCGCGGTGGCCGAGTTCCCCTGGCAGGCCGATTTGGCGCGCGCGTGCGGCGCCGATCATGTTTTTCTGGCCCAGGCCGATGGCTATGCTGAGACGGCCGCGCGCACCGGCGCTCGTCTCTACCACGGTCGCGCTGGCAATCGTATGCTGCTGGGCGGCTTCGACATCATCTTCGATGTCGTCGGCATCCCCGCCACGCTGACCAACGCCCTGCGCTGGACGCGCGCGCGTGGCACCGTGGTCCTGGTGGGCGTCAACCTGCACCGCATGAACGTGGACCTGACCCCCGTCTGGTACCAGGAAGTCAATCTGCTGGGCGCGGTGGGCCATGACATCGTCTCCTGGCAGGGCGAGGAGATCTCCACCTTCGACCTGGCCTTGCGCTGGCTGCAGAGCGGTGATCTGCGCACCGATCCCCTGTTGACGCATCGTTTTCCCCTGTCCGCCTATCGCCAGGCGTTTGCCACCGCCCTGGACAAACGTCAGGCCCGTTCAATCAAGGTTGCATTCGAGGGGCTGGCAGCCTCCACCGCGGAAGCGTAAACTGCCAGGCTGCGGGCGCAACAAGCCGTCGTCGTGTTGAGTCGTGTAGAAAGGAGCTTTGCTGATGAGTGCTGTGATGAAACCATTGTCCACCAACCGCGAACGCTGGGCCTGGTACCTGTACGACTTTGCCAACTCGTCGTACGCCGCCGTGGTTCTGCTGGCCGTCTACTCCGCCTACTTCAAGAACGAAGTGGTGGGCGGCGCCGAGGGAACACGGCTGTGGGGTCTCTCGATCTCCATCGCCATGATCGTGGTCGCCATTCTTTCCCCCTTCCTCGGCGCCATCGCTGATTTTTCCGCCAGCAAGAAACGCTTCTTGCTCATTTTCACCTCCATCACCTGCGCGTTCACCAGTCTGCTCTTCTTCGTGCAGAAGGGCGACATCGTCATGGGCATGATCTTCTTCATCCTGGCCGAAATCGGCTACCGCAGTGCGCAGGTCTTCTACAACGCCCTGCTGACCGAGATCGCGGCGCCGGCCGAGATCGGCCGCGTCTCCGGCACCGGCTGGGCCATCGGCTCCGCGGGCGGCGTCGTGATTCTGCTCATCATCCTGCCCCTGATCGTGTTCATCAAGGGCGCCTTCATCGTGCGGGTGTCGCTGGTCATTACCGGACTTTTCTTTGCCGTCTTCGCCGTGCCCATCTTCCTGTGGCTGCGCGAGCGCGGCCGGGCGCAGCAGCTCCCTGCGGGCGAGACTTACTTCAGCATGGCCTTGCAGCAGGTGAAAAGCACTATCCGCACCGCACGCCAGTTCCGCGAGTTTCTCAAGTTCATGCTGGCGGTGCTGCTGTACGATGACGGCATCATCATGGCGCTCGACTTTGCCGCCATCATCGGCGCGGTCCTCTTCGGCATGAATCAAACCATGCTCATCGTCTTCGTCATCATCGTCCAGGTGACCAACGTGGTCGGCGCCTACTTCTTCGGTATCCTGGCCGACCGCTACGGCTGCAAGCGCACGCTGACCCTGTCCATCAGCATGATGATCCTGGTCGTCATCTGGCTGTACTTCAACCAGACCCAGACCGGCTTCCTCATCATCGGCGCTTTTGCCGGCATCGCCATGGCCGGCGTGCAGTCTGTCAGCCGCACCATGGTGGGTGCGCTGACGCCCCCGGCGCAGAGCGGCGAGTTCTACGGCTTCTTTTCCATTGTCGGGCGCACCTCATCCTTCATCGGCCCGGCCGTCTACGGCTGGCTGGCCGCCGAAGCCGCGCTCTGGTATGAGCGCCAGGGCGTCGCGGTGACCAGCGCCGAGCAGATGGGCCAGCGCATCGCCATTCTGTCCATCGCCGTCTTCCTGGCGGCCGGCCTGTTCATGCTGCGTTTCGTCAACGAAGAGCGCGGCCGCGCCACCGCCGCCGCCTATGCCACCACCAATTGACACGAAAATAATTCGTGAAAATTCGTGGCAAAGAACCCACACATTCTCTGCCACGAATTCCACCAATTGACACAAAAAACAATTCGTGAAAATTCGTGAAATTCGTGGCAAAAAAATCCAAATGGAGGTTTGTTTTTCATGACTCAGATGACCGGTGGAGAATTACTGCTGAAATGCCTCAAGGCCGAGGGAGTCAGCACGATCTTCGGACTGCTCGATGGCAGTCACAATTCGTTCCTCACCAAACTGCAAGCGTATGACATGCGCTTCGTGTCGGCTCGTCACGAAGCGGCCGCCGCGCACATGGCCGAAGCCTGGGCGCGCATCCGGGGCGAGCCAGGCGTCGTCATCGGCGGCATCGGCCCTGGCGCGGCCAACATGGTTTCCGGCATCGCCACCGCCTATGCCGAGGGCAGCCCCGTGATTGCCATCACCGGCCAGCGGCGGCGCACCATCATTGACCCCGACCGCGGCGGCGCCTTCCAGGTGCTCGACCTGGTGGATTTCTATCGCCCTGTCACCAAGTTCGCGGCCGGGCTGCGCGACTGGCGGCGCCTGCCGGAGCTGCTGCGCAAGGCCTATCGCATGGCCACCAGCGGTCGCCCCGGCCCGGTCTACATCGAAATCCCCGAAGACCTGCTGCGCGGGACCGGTGATGATGCCGATGCCCCCATCTACGCGCCAGACACCTATCGCGTCGGCCGCCTGGGGCCAGGCGACCCGGCGCTGCTGGCTAAAGCTGCTGCGCTGCTCGCCGGTTCCAAGCGCCCGCTGCTGCACGCGGGCAGCGGCGTCACCTGGGCCGGCGCCGCGCCGGCGTTCAACGCCCTGGGCGAACACCTGGGCGCGGTCATGACCACCACCCTGGCCGCACGCGGCGTCGTCCCCGAAGATCACCCGCAGTACATCCACATCCTCAACCAGGATGCCCTGGCCGCGGCGCGCGGCGAGGCCGATGTGGTGCTCGTCGTTGGCGCACGGCTGGGCGAGCTGGATGCCTGGGGCAAGCCGCCGCTGTGGGGCCAGGCTGAGGGCGCCACCCTGATTCACGTGGACGCGGACCCCGCGTCCATCGGCCTCAACCGCCCGGTGGATGTGGGCATTGTGGGCGATGCGCAGGCCGCGCTGGCCGCGCTGCTGGTGCAGGTACAAGCCCAGACCGCGCCGCGGCCGTTGCACGACGGTTTCGCCGTCTACGGCCGGGCCACGGCGCAGTTGCAGGCGCAGTTGGCGCAGGCTCTACGGCCGGGTCGGCAGGGCATCAACTCCGGGCAGATGGTCAAGGCCGTGCGCGAGTTCTTCTCACGTGACAGCATCATGGTGCAGGACGGCGGCAATACCAGCCTGTGGTGCGCCAGCTATCATCCCATCTACGGGCCGCGCAGCTATCTCTACACGGCCAAGTTTGGTCACCTGGGCACGGGGTTGCCCTATGCCATCGGCGCCAAGCTGGCCGCGCCCGAACGCCCAGTCTACCTGATTTCGGGCGATGGCGCCATCGGCTTCAACATTCAGGAACTGGAGACGGCGCGGCGTCACGGCGCGCCGATCATCGTCATCGTGGCCGTGGATGAAGGCTGGGGCATGGAGCGTTCGTCGCAGATGATGGCGCAAATGCCGGCGTTCGTAGAAACCGAGCTGTCTCCTGGCATCCGCTATGACCAGATCGCCGCCGCCTTCGGCTGTCATGGCGAGATGGTGACCAGTCTCGATGGCTTGCAGCCGGCCCTGGCACGCGCCGCGGCAGCCGACCGTCCCACGCTCATCCAGGTCATGGTGGACCCGGAGATCAACATGGCGCCGCCCGGCCTGCTTGAGTTCGGCTCCCTGGTCTACCGGGCCACCGATTAGCCACCCAATGAGCGGGGGACAGGCGGGGGAACAAGAAAACAACCATGAACCTTCAAGACAAAGTCGCGATTGTCACCGGGGCCGGGCGTCGGGGCGGCATCGGTGTGGCGGTGGCGCAGCGCCTGGCCGCAGAGGGCGCGCATCTCGTCCTTGCCGACCTGGCGGCGCCGCCATCCACGCTGCTGCACGGCGGTTCCGGGCAGTGGGAGGAGATGCTGGCCGTGGCGCAAGAGATTGCGGCTCTCGGTGTGCGTTGCCTGCCGCTGCGCGTGGATGTGACGCAGGCGGCGTCCGTGGCAGAGATGATCACCGCAACCATGCAAACTTTTGGCCGCATTGACATCCTGGTGAACAACGCGGGCGCGACCATCGGCCCGGCGCCGGTGGCGCAGATGGCCGAAGAGGCCTGGCGACGCACGCTGGAGATCAACGCCACCGGTACATTCCTGTGCTGCAAGGCCGCGCTGCCCGCGATGATCCAGGGCGGCCGCGGCGGGCGCATCATCAACATGTCGTCGCTGGCCGCGCGCAGACCCCGGATCTACATGAGCGCGTACGCGGCCAGCAAGGCGGCCATCATCGCGCTGGGCGAATCGTTGGCGCAGGAGGTGGCGTCGTTCGGCATCACCGTCAACGCGGTGCTGCCCGGCGACATTGACACGGCGTTCAAGCAGTGGGGGTTGCAGTTGGAAGCGCAGGTCACGGGCCGACCCTACGAGGATGTGGTTCAAGCCCAGGTCGCCCGCATCCCCGTGGGCCGCCTGGGCACAGCCGCGGATGTGGCGCACCTGGTGGCCTGGCTGGCGTCGGACGAGGCCAGTTTCATCACCGGGCAGGCCTACAACATCACCGGCGGCCGCGAGCTGACGTGAGACCCTGGGCGCCGAATCCCCTTGCGCTGGCTGGCTGGTCCATCCATCGTCGGGCAAGCCGCTGTAGGTCCGGCCTCCTGGCCGGACGATGTTGGACAAAGGAAGCAAGCCCTGTGGCGGAGGGCGTCGTCACGCCGGAGGCGTGACCTACGGGTTGGGCATGTCACGCCGTCTGCGGCAAATCATGCTTCGGTGCGTCAACGGGGGGTATGGCGAAACAGGAATTCCAAATAAGGTCAAATGAGCCTCGGGGCGCTCAGGCGGCCGCTTGTGCGGCCACCGCCGGTTCAGGCGAGTAGAAGACCAAGTTGGGTTCATACTCGCGGATCAACTGGACGTGTTCCCGCACGAGTGACGCGGCGTGCTTCGCGAGCGCCGGAATCTCGTGCAGCGGGAACTTCTGCGCGAGGGTGCGGGTGACTTCGTAGTCCTTGATGTAGCGATCTACGGCGTGCTGCGAGTGGTTAAGTTCGCGGGCAATGTCGGCTGGCGATTGCCCACGCAGATAACGGCGGATCACCTCGGCCTTGTGCGACACCGAGGGGCCGATATCATGCACTGTACCACGGATCGGCACGGTCATGGCATGTTCTTGCTCATATTGGCGCAGCAACTGACCCGCGTAGGACTCGGCCAGACCGCTGAGCAACGACAAATCCAAGAGGGTCAGGACGCCCCCTTGGTCATACGCCTCCTGACACCAGCGGACAAAGCGTTGCTGGTTGAAGGTGCGGCGCGCCGGCGGCTGATCGACGCCCTGATCAGCACTGAGCAGCGCTACCTCTGCGTCGGTGACCAGGTGCAGGCGGACATGCACCAGGTCGCGAATCTCGGGCGTTTTGCCCGTGGCCCCGATGCCACCGCCACCGCGGGCCAGTAGACATGACGGGGCGGCAGATCGGTAGCGTAGGCCTGCTCCACCAGCGTCAGAATATCGGCGATGATCGCGTGCGCCACGACGGGGCCGCGCTCGTAACCGTACTCGTTGAGGAACTTGTGGAGCAACTGCTGGTGCAAGGAGCGTTTGGCCCAGCGCGTTTCAGGCGTACTGGTTTGGGTTTTCATGGGATCAAACGCCCCCTTTTAATCTCGGCCGGCGTGGCCGTGGCCGCGTCGGGCGTGCCGAGCAGGATCTGCAAGCGGTCGTTGGCCGCCGGGCATTGTTGATACAGCGTCAGGTACTCCTGAATCAGGCGTTCAGACAGCCCGGTGGCGCTCCGGATGGCGGCGCGATCCAAGTGCTGCGCCTGCAAGCGGATGATGCGCACGAAGTCGTCGCAATAGCGCCGAATGGCGCCGATGCTGTGATGCCGCCGACGCTCGATCTCGCTGAAGGTGTAACCGGCGAGATAATCACCGACGATCTGCACCTTGTGACTGACGCCCTTGCCGATGTCTTTGACTTGGCCGCGTGTCGGGACCCGCAGATCTTGCTGCCGCAGTTCATGCACGTCGCGTTTGATCGTCGCCAGACTGCTGCACAGCAAACAGGCCAGGTCTTCGTGGCTGAGCAGCCCGCCTTGCGCCTCAGCCTCTTCGGTGAGCCGTAAGAGCCGCTGCTGCCGCAGCGCCGCGACGCCAGTGCCCAAGGCGATCAAATCATCCGGGCTGTGCAACGTCAACTTCACGGCCACCCGCTGGCATGCGGTCAGCTTCTGGCCCGCCGGACTGGCCTTACTCACGGCCAGGTAGGTCAACTGGCCGTTCTCACGCCGTTGGGGATAGTAGTCCTCGTCATAACGGCGCAACTGCTCGAGCAAGGTGCGCGCCACCAGCGGCGCCAACTGAAAATCGCGCTGGATACGTTCGATGATGGCTTCCCCCGCTTCTTTGGTCTGTAAGCGGGCAATGGCTTCAGATTCCATGTGCTCCTCCTGGGATGCTGCGTCATACGCTATTCTAGGTGATGATCTTCGTTTGGACCATTTGCTCGGCTGGGATTGCCAAATCCTCGCCGTGGCCGCCGGATTGCCAAATCCGGCGGGAGCTGCTGGCCGAAACGAAGATCGTCGCCCTATTCTACATCCCGAGGGTCATTTGAGCCTAACGTAAATGTGAACGGAATGGCTGCCCGTAAATGGGCCTGCGCTCCTCATTCGGGCGGTTTTGGCCCAAAATCCCCGAGATAGGTGGGCAGCAAGAGGGATTGTGGGCGTTGGAGAGCTACATTTGGAAATGCGGCGCCCCGTAGGGGCACCTTGACTTGAGCGAGCGATGCCCCCCCACACCCGTCGTCCCGTAGGGACGATTGAATGAGGCCGCCCCGAGCGCAATCCGTCGCTATACCACGACCGCGGGGGATGGATTCAACCGTCCCTACGGGACGGATACGGCTCGTGCGATGATGGATGGCTAAGGTCAGGTGTCCCTACGGGACGCGTCGCGCCCACCAGGACGGCCTGGCGCTGGCCAGTCACATGGATGGCTACATTTGGAACTGCTGATGGCGAAAGGAGAATTCCAATGGAAGGTGCAGATGCAGCGGTGATTGACTGGCTGCTGGCGGGCGATCCGGCCGTTCGCTGGCAGACTCGCCGGGATCTGTTGGATGAACCACCCGCGCTCTGGGCCGCGGACCGGGCGCAGGTCGCGCTGACGGGCTGGGGCGCGCAGTTGTTGGCTCAGCAGGACGCGGCCGGCACCTGGGGCGGCGGGCTTTATTCGCCAAAGTGGATTTCCACCACCTACACCCTCTTGACGCTGCGCCACCTGGGCCTGCCGCCGGACAACGCGCAGGCCCGGGTGGGCTGTATGCTGTTGTTGGAACAGGGATTCTACCGCGACGGTGGCATCAACTTCTTCAAGTCGTACAAGTTCAGTGAGACGTGCGTGACCGGCATGGTGTTGGCGCTGCTCAGCTACTTCCAGTGTCGGGATGAGCGCGTCCCCCAGATCGTGACGCACCTGCTCGGCCAGCAGATGGAAGACGGCGGCTGGAACTGCGAACGGCCGCATGGCGCCACGCACGGCTCGTTCCACACCACCCTTTCCGTGCTGGAAGCCTTGCACGAGTATGTTCAATTGGCGCCCGACGGGGCCAGCGCAGTGCAGACAGCGGTAGATCGGGCGCACGAGTTTCTTTGGCAGCATCGGCTCTACCGCTCGCACCGCACCGGCCAGGTGGCTGATCCCGATCTTATCCGCATCTTCTTCCCGCCGCGCTGGCGTTATGATTTTCTACGCGCCCTCGACTACTTCCAGGCGGTCAATGCGCCCGCCGATGACCGCATGACCGACGCTGTCCAACTTCTGCTGAGCAAGCAAACGCCTGACGGCCGCTGGAAACAGGGGACCAACTGGGCCGGACAGGTCTTCTTCTACATGGAGAAGGTGGGTCAGCCAGGCCGCTGGAACACCCTGCGCGGCCTGCGCGTTCTACGCTGGTGGCGGCGGTCAGAGGTACGCACGCGCGCCCGGGCAAAGAACGTATCCCCCAGCGGTGGGATGTCTGAATAGTCAATATCGTCGTCTGTCATGCGGTCCAGACGTTCCCAGTCAGTTTCCAAAAGCGTCGAAATATCTTTTTCGTTCATAGCGGCTTGCCTTTCTACTTGATTGCAGACGCGGCCTTGGCCGCGGCGGCGGTGAGCGCGGCCTGGGCGCTGATGTCGGTGAAGAGGGCGGCTTCGATGGCCAGGCCGATCTCACGCGAAACCGGGGTGTAGGCCGGCACGTTGGGGCGCACGACCGCGACCGCCATCTGATCCAGGATGACCTGCGCCTGCGGGGTCTGTTTCAGGTAATCCTGGTAAGCGGCCGACTGCACCACAGACTGACGCAGGGGCAAATAGCCGCTGGCCATGCTCCAGGCCAGGTTGGTCTCCGGGCTGGTCATCCAGCGGATGAATTCCCAGGCCGCGGCCTGATCTTTGGCGCGGCTGAGGATGGCGAGATTGGCGCCGCCCACGCCGGTGGCGGTCCGTTTGTGGCCGGGCAGGGGCGCCATGCCCAGGTTGTCCGGCCCCAGGGCCTTGCGCAGCGCGCTGAGGCGCGCGGTGGAAGCAATGGCCATGCCCACCTTGCCCCCCTCGAAGCCGTTTTCCGGCGGCGCCAGCGGCAGCGAGCGATCCTTCTTCGCCAGGTCAACCCAGAATTGCAGCGCCTCCACACCGGCCGCTTCGTCGAAGCGTACCGCCTTGAAGTCATCGCTGAAAAGCGCGCCGTTGTTCTGCCACAAGAAAGCCAGCCAGTAATAGACGTTGCCTTCATTGGCCTTGAGCGGCATGGTGATCCCCCACTGCTCCGGCGTGCCGTTCTGGTCCGCGTCCAGCGTCAGTTGGCGGGCGATCGCGGCCAGCATCTCCCAGGTGACCGGCGGCTGATCGAGGTCCAGCCCGGCTTTTTGGAAGAGCGCCTTGTTGTAGTACAGGGCGATGTTGCTGAGCGCAAAGGGCATGGACCAGCGCTTGCCCTGGTAGCTGGCCGTTTGCCAGGCTTTGTCCCAGATGTCGGCGCCGGCCAGGCTGGCATCTCCTGCGATGAAGTCGTCCAGGCTGACGAGCGCGCCGGCATCGGCCAGCTCTGACGACCAGAACTGGTCAATCTGCGCCATGTCCGGCCCGGACTTGGCCGCGAGGGCGGTGACGAGCTTTTCGCGCATCGTGAAGAGGGTGCCGCCATAGCTCGACTCGACCTGGATGGTGGGGTGGGTTTGGTTGAACTGCTGCACCAGCGCGTCGAACGATTGGCCCAGGGCGCCGCCGTAGGCGTGCCACAGGGTGAGACGCGTGACGGTAATCGCTGGTGTCTGCGGCGGGGTGGTGGGGAATTGAGCGCCCGGGGTCGCCGGGCCGGTCGGGGTGGATGACGCAGGGACGCAGGCCGCCAAGAGAACGGCCAGGAACAAGACGAACAGCAGGCGCGCAGGCCTGGTCAACGCAAGCATAACGATCTCCTTTGGGAGTTTCGACGCACAAAAAAGCCTTGATGTCAGGAGTTGTGCAGTCAGTTCGTCGCCCGGCGACTGCAAGTCGCTGCAACGACTGCGAAGCCCACTTGCGTGGGCTGTGCCCAGGACTGAAATGCACCCGTCACCGTAGGTCCGGTCTCCTGGCCGGACAACGCTGGCGCAGGGAAGCATACTCTGACGCAGACGGCATCGTCACGCCAGAGACGTGACCTACGGTTTGGGAGTGCCGTTTTCACATCAACCACGATTACAGCGAAAGGTGATAGGTTTCCCTCCGAACCATCAGTATCTGGCAGGTGCTTGCTCCTGCCGCATACAGGCAACGGCGAAAGCCGTGTAATTTCTCAGAAGCCGAAATCGAACACCCGTTCGCTACGCCGAAGCGCCGTATAGAGCAGCAGCACCGGCAGGGTGGCGAGGGCGGTGGCCGCCATTAGCAGAGGCCAATCTGTGCCCAGCTCGCTTTGCAGCATGGCCAGGCCGACCGGGATGGTGTAGCGTGCCGGGGTCTGGATGATGACCAACGGCCAGACGAAGGCCTTCCAACTCCACAGAAAGCTGAACAGGCCAACCACGCCGGCCGCGGGCAGGGCCAGCGGGATGAAGATGTACCACAGAACTTGCAGATGCGAGCAGCCGTCCATGCGCGCCGCGTCTTCGAGCGCGCCCGGCAGGGTCAACAGATATTGGCGCAGCAGGAAGATGGCGGTGGGATGCGCGAGGAAAGGCACAGTCAGCGCCGGCAGGCGGTCACCCCAGCCGAGCCAGCGCATGAGCAGGAAACTCGGAATCAGGGTCACTTCGGTGGGCACGAGCAGGGTGCCCAGGAAGAGCAGGAAGAGCAGGTCGCGTCCCCGAAACTGCAGGCGGGCGAAGACGTAGCCGGCCAGCAGGCCGGTGATGACCTGGCCCAGCGCCACGACGCCGGCGACAAGCAGGCTGTTGGCGTAATAGCGGGCCAGGGGGATCGCGTGCCAGGCGGCGATGTAGTTGGCAAACGACGGAGGCCAGGGCCAGCGCAGGGCCGGCGCGGTCAGGGTGAGGGAGGTTTCTTGCACGGATAGGAGCAGCATCCACAGGAAGGGAAAGATGGCGCTCAGGCCGGCGAGGGTCAGACCGGCGTGCAGCAGGAAAGTTCCGACGGATCGGCGCTTCATGCTGCAACCTCGGCGCGGCCCCAGAGGCGGAATTGCAGCCAGATCAACGGAATGAGCAGCACGAAAAGCGCCCAGCCCAGGGCCGCGGCGTAGCCCAGCTCGGAAAAGGCGAAGGCGCGTTCGTACAGATAGAGCACCAGGGTGGTGGTGGCGCCGGCCGGGCCGCCGCCGGTCAGGACGTAGACCGGGCCAAAGCTCTCCAGGGCGAAGATGCTGCCGGTGATGAGCACGAACGCGGTGATGGGGCGCAGCAGCGGCAGGGTAACGTACCAGGTTTCGGCCAGCCAGCCTGCGCCATCCAGCCGCGCGGCCTCATGCACCTCAGCCGGCAGCGCGGTCAAGCCCGCCAGGTAGACCAATACGTAGTAGCCGGTCTGTTTCCAAAGCGCCATGAGGATCAGCGCGGGCAAGGCCACATCGTTGAGCCAGGCGATGGGGCGCCAGCCGAGAACTTGCCACAGCAGCGCCAGCGGCCCGGCGTAGGGCTGATAGAGCCAGCGCCAGAAGATGGCCGCGACCACGGTGGTGATGGCGACAGGCAAGAAGATCGCCGTCCGGTAAAGGGCCTGCCCGCGACGCACCTGGTGCAGCGCCAGCGCGAGGAGAAGGGCCAGCGGCGTGCCCAGGCCAACCACGCCCGCGGCGTAGAGCAGTGTCACGCGCAGGGCGCGCCAAAAATCAGGCGTTTGCAGCAGGCGGGCGTAGTTGCCCAGGCCGAGGAATTCGCGGCCAGGGCGCAGGAGGGGCCATTCCCACAGGCTGACGTAGAGCGAAATGGCGAGCGGGATGACGACGAAGATGAGGCCAACGAGGCCGGCCGGCGCCAGGCCAACGGCGACGGCGAGGTGTTTTTCACGCAGCATCAGGGCCGCCAGATTTCCGGCCAAGGCTCCGCCCAGGTCGGCCTGCGCCGACCGCCGCTCCCCAGCGCCGGCCGCCCAGGCCGATTTCATCGCTCTGCTTCGTGCGACGAGTTCTCTGCGTTCAACGCAATCCTGATCCCGAAAGTAAGGTTGCCAGCCACGACGCGTCGGCCTCGCGCAAGGCCGGGGGCGGGGGCGCTTGCGTGTAATCGAGGCTCAAGTCATAGTCGGCTTCTTCGTACACCGTGCGCAGGGCGCTTCCCAGGTCGAGCGCCACGTCAGGATCGGGCGGCAGCAGGGGCGTCGGCAGAACCGGTAGCGGATCGGGCAGGTTCAGTGCCCAAAATTCCACCCGGTTGGGATTGTCGCTGCGAGTCAGGGCGACGGCGTAGGTTGCGGCCGGCATCCCAGAGAAGGCAAAGGGCCGCGTTCCCCGGCGAATCAGGTCAATTTCGAGCAGGTTCTTGCCGGCCGTCAGCAGCGCCCGACGCTTGCTGCGGTAACGATGTAGATCGGGCATGCGCTTGTTGGTTGGCGAAATCAGTTCGATCGCTGTGACCAACTCATTCGAAGCGGCATCGCGCACCTCCACGGTTACGAGGCGGCGCTGAATCGGCTCCGGCAGGGTGAGGACTGCGGTTGGCGGTGAGATGGGCAGGCTGCTCTGCGCGAAGGGGGCTGAAGGGACCGTCGCACGCGCCGGCGGCATCCGCTTGACGACCTCGATGTCCGGTTGGCTGCCAGACCCCGGTCTGTCGCCATTGGTCGGCGCGATTTCGATGCCTTCGGCTGCATCTCCCACCATGCGAATGGCCAGCCGCGCCACGTATTTGGGGCGCAGAAAGGGTTCGAGTTGGCGGCGTATTTGGGCGGCCAGGGCCAGATGCACATCCGGCCACAGGTAACCTTCGAGGTATGGATCCATACCGGGAAACAAGTAACGCATCAGTCCCTCCCTTCTGCTCGATTCGACACAATTCTGCTCGATTCCACTCGCCTGGTCTAGCGGAACAGGTCGAGCTGCGGGGGACGCACGATTGCGCGTGCGGAGCCTTCGCCGGCCTGGAAAGGCGCGCCGCGCACATGCACGATCGGGCGGCCTTCGTCTGACTGCCCCATCAGCAGCGAGGCGGCCGAGGCGATCTCATCGGCCGTGCCCACCTCGGAACTGCGCAGGGTCATGCCGAACAGATCGGGATGGCCGCGCAGGTCGGTGACCGGGATGATGCCCGCGACGCCGATGGCAACGCCTACCGCACCCATGCGCCAGGCGCGGCCGTGAGTGTCGTTGATGATGACGGCAATCTGCGCGCCGGTCGCGTCAACCAGCCGCTCACGCAGACGCTGTGCGGAGCGGTCGGCGTCCTCCGGCAGCAGGGTCAGGAGGTCATCGCTGTCGCCGTCCACGTTGGAATGGTCCACGCCGGCGTTGGCGCAAATCCAGCCGGCGCGCTGCTCGGTGATGAGCACGCCGCGCGCGACGCGCACGATGCTGAGGCTGTCGTCCAGGATGGCCTGCACGTGGCCGGGGTGTTTGCCGGTCAGCGCGGCCAGTTCCAGCGCCTGCGCTGAGGGGATCAGCTCACGCCAATGCAGCAGGCGCCCCTCGGCCTTGGAGACGATTTTCTGGGCAATGACGATCACATCGCCATCCTGCAAGGTCAACTCCGCCCGCGCCAGTCCGGCCAGGACGATGGCAGCCAGGTCGTCGCCCGGTCGGATGAGGGGAATATCGGTGAGAGCGGTGAGCATTAGTTGTGTTGGATTCAAGATCGTGCTCGTGGCATCTTGCGCCAAATGTGTTTTTGCAATTTGGCTATGTCGTAGTTGGCCCAAAGAGCTTCGGTGCGCGTGCCTTTGGTCGAGTGAATGGTCTTGGCGGCCGCCACGTGTTTGATCCACTTGGGCGCCGGGTAGAGATCTTCCATCAGGTCGCACTGGTAGTTCGAGATGGCAACCATGCCCTGAACGCTGTTTTGCGCCCTAACCGCGCGGGACGCCGGTGAGGCGAATGCCTGCGCCCTTGATCTTGTGACGGATGCTGATGCCGATCAGCACGGCGGCCATGCCTTCGATGACGCCGGCGTTGGCCAGCGGTCCGGCGTCGAACGCGTCCAGCCCGGCCAGGTGAGCCAGCTCGATGGCGACCTGCTTTGCCTCCCTGCTGTTGCCCGCCACCAGCACATCGCAGTCCAGGTCATGATCGGGGTCGCCCAGGTGCTCGGCCGAGATGTCCTGGAACGCGGCCACGACCTGAACGCCCTCGCCCAGGAAGTTCTGCGCTTCCAGGCAGGCCGAGCCGGCCGCGGGGAGCTGCACGACGCTGACCCTGGGCGGCACCAGGGGCACGGTCACGTCGAGCAGGATTTTGCCTTGTAGCGCGTCCTTGAGACCGCCCAGGGTCGCCAGGTGCGCCGCGTAGGGCACGGTCAGCACGGCGATGTCCGCCGCTTGTGCTGCGCTGAGGTTGTCGGTTCCGACGAGCGGATGGGCCACGGCGCCGATGCGTTCGTTGTACGCGGCCGCGGCCGCGGCGCCCTTGTCGGCCAGGCGCGAGCCGACGATCACCCTGAGTCCGGCCCGCGCCCAGCGCATCGCCAGGCCGGCGCCTTCCGCGCCGGTGCCGCCAAGTATGGCGATCGTTCGATTGAATAAGTCACTCATGATTCACCTTCATGTGGCAAAGATACTTCATAGACTACCGCCTGGCCGGCGGGAGGTGCTGCAGCAGCTCAGTGTTGGTCGGATACTGGGCCAGGAGTGTTAGGAGATGGGTGAGCGCCTGCTGGGGCGGGTAGCCGGCCAGGGTGCGCCGCAGGGTGACCAGGTGCGCCATGTCGGTCGCGCTGACCAGCCGTTCTTCCTTGCGGGTGCCGGTGCGGTGAACATCAATGGCCGGGTACAACTGTTCCTGGGCCAGGTCGCGGTCCAGCACAATTTCACTGTTGCCGGTGCTCTTGAATTCCTCATAGATGAGCTGATCCATGCGCGAGCCGGTCTCGATCAGGGCGGTGGCCAGGATCGTGACCGAGCCGCCGTTTTCGATGTTGCGCGCCAGGCCGAAGAAGCGCCGCGGCGTCTCCAGGGCTGCGGCGTCCATGCCGCCGGAAAGGCTGCGCCCGCTGCCGCTGCTGCGGCGGTTGAACGCGCGCGCCAAGCGGGTCAGGCTGTCGAGCAGCACGACGATGTCATTGCCGCATTCCAGTTCGGTGCGGATGTGCGCCAGCAGCAGTTCTGCCAGGGCCGTGTGTTCGGCCGGGCTTTGATCGCTGGAGCTGGCAAAAACCTCGGCCGCCACCGTGCGCCGGAAGTAGGTCAGTTCCTCAGGGCGCTCGTCAATCAGCAGGACGACGATGCGCGCGGCCGGTCGCTCGGCGCGGATGGCGCGCGCGATCTGTTCCAACAGCGTGGTCTTACCGGCCTTGGGTGGGGCGACGATCAGGCCGCGGGTGCCTCTGCCGATGGGCGCCAGCAAATCCACCGCGCGCATGGCAACGTCGCCGCCCGCGCCCAGGTTGAAGCGCTCGTTGGGGTCCACCGCAACCAATTGTGTGAAGGGGGTGCGCGCCCGAAAGGCCGCAGGAGACAGGCCGCAGACCGAGGTGACTTCCATCAGTTCGCGGCCTGCCCGGCCCTGCTGCACTGGCCCGGTCACGGTAGCTCCCTCGACCAGGCCATACGCCTGCATCAGTTGTGCCGACACACTGATGTCGCCCGCGGCCGGCTGCACCGCGTTGACCAGGCGCAGTCCGTCGCGACCTCTGCTCAAAATACCGCTGCCGATGTCAGACATCGGTCATCACGATCGCCTGCACCCGGCCAACCCGGCCGTCCTCCAGCATCACCTTGATGCCGTGGGGATGAGCCGGGCTGCTGGTCAGGATACGAGCCACAACGCCTTCGGTCACGGCGCCGCTGCGCTGATTCTGCTTTTCCACGATCTGCACCTTCAGGCCAGATCGGATATCACGACGTAACGGTAAACTCATTGAATCTCCAGTGGTTCGAGGAAGCGGATTTCACATCAGGCCCCTAAGTTGTACAAGAAGTGAATGATGGCCTCGGCGCCGCGCGACCAGTTCGGCAGATACTGCCGCTCGTTGGGCGAGTGGATGCGGTCGCCCGGCTGGCTGAAGCCGGTCAGCACGGAATCAATGCCCAGCAGATGCTTGAGATCGGCCACGACCGGCACCGTGCCACCGCCGCGCGTGAAGACCGGCGCCACGCCCCAGACCGTTTGCAGCGCATCCTGCAACGCGCGCACTTCAGGCATGGCGCGATCGGTCAACACCGGGTAAGCCACGTTCAGCTCCCTGACCTCACAGCGAACGGTCGGCGGCGCATGGCTTTCCAGGTAGCGCAAGAGCTGTTCTTTCACCTCGCGCGGGTCCTGATCCGGCACCAGGCGCATGGAAATTTTCGCCAGCGCCGAGGCCGGCAGCACCGTCTTGGAGCCTTCACCGGTGAAGCCAGACAGCAGGCCGTTGACCTCCAGCGTGGGCCGCGCGCCAATCCGTTCGACCGCGGAGAAACCGACTTCGCCCCACAGATGTGTCACGCCGGCCTGCTGGCGAAAATGATCGTCCGTAAAGGGCAAACGCGCCAGTTCGGCCCGCTCTTCCGCGCTCAATGAACGCACCTTGTCGTAGAAGCCGGGCAGGGTGACGCGGCCGCTGGCATCGTGCATGCCGGTAATCAACTCACACAGCGCCTGGGCGGGGTTGTGAATAACGCCGCCAAAACCGCCGGAGTGCAGGTCGCGCGCCGGGCCGTAGACGTAGAGATCGTAGTAGGTCAAACCGCGCAGAGCGTAACCGATGGCGGGGATGCCATTGACCAGGCCGCCGGCATCAGCATTCAGGGAGAAGCTGCTGGCCAGCAGTTCGCGCTGGCCGGCGATGAAGTCGGGCAGGCTGGGCGAACCGATCTCTTCTTCGCCCTCGATGAGGAACTTGAGGTTGACCGGCAGGCCGCCCGCGTGCAGCGCCGCCTCGACGCCGTTCAGGACGGCCGTCACCTGGCCCTTCATGTCCGATGCGCCGCGGGCGTGGATGAAATCGCCCACGAGGGTGGGTGTGAAGGGGTCGCTCTCCCACAGGGCCAACGGGTCGGTGGGCTGGACATCGTAATGGCCGTAGATCAACACCGTGGGCGCGGCCGGCCCGGCGCCCAGCCATGCGCCGAAGACCACGGGATGCAACGACGTGGGGAAGATTTCGACCCGCGTCACCCCCGCAGCCCGCAGGCGGTCTGCCACCCAGGCAGCGGCGCGCTGCACATCTGCCGCGTACGCCGGGTCGGTGGACACGGAGGGGATGGTGAGGAATTCCTGATATTGATCGAGAAAACGAGGCTGTTGCGCACGGGCAAATGCCAACGCTGCGTCGCGTGCAGTGCTCATGAGTCGTGGTCCTTCTTGTCAGGTTGTGCGGTGACCGGGACTGAACCGGGCTTTTGGCCCTCAGTCAACTCATCCAGGCGTGTGACCATGTCGGCCAGCACGGCAAAGGTGTCCTCCACGGCTTGCGGCGTGGTCATATCTACGCCGGCCAGCTTGAGCGCCTCGAGCGGGTAGAGCGAACTACCGGCCTTGAGAAACTCGCGGTAGGCTGCGGCCGCGCCCGCTTCGCCGCGCAGGATACGGCTGGCCAGGGCATGGGCAGCCGAGATGCCGGTGGCATATTGGTACACGTAGTAATCGGCAAACAGATGCCCGAACGCGGCCCAGTTGATTCCCACCCGTTCGCGATCGAGCGCAACCTGGTCGCCAAAGCCTTCGGCGTACAGATCGGCCAGCAGGGCGATCATGTCGTCAGCCGTCACCCCCTGGCCGCGCTCCACCCGCTGATGCACTTCCAGTTCGAACTGCGCCAGGATGGGCATGATGAAGAAGTAGCGGAAGAAATTGGACATGCCCTCCTCGATGACAGCGATCTGAAAGGCCGCTGTGTTGGGTTGGGTCAACAGATAGCCGCGCATCATGGCCTGATGAAAATTGGAGGCGACTTCGGCCACGAACAAGGAATAGTCGGCATAGACAAACGGCTGCTGCTGCCAGGTCAGGTACGACTGCATCGAGTGGCCCATCTCGTGCGCCAGGGTGCTCAGGCTGAACAGGTCGCCGTGGTAGCTCATCAGGATGAAGGGATGGGCGCCTGGCGCGCCGGTGGAGAAGGCGCCGCCTACCTTGCCCGCGTTCGGCAGCACATCTACCCAGCGGTCCTCGTGTGCGCCCCGGCGCAGGATTTGCACGTAATCGTCGCCCAACGGCTGCAGAGCGGCCGCGATGATGTCCACCGCCTGGTCGTAGTTGATCTGCGTCTTCTCGCCGGTCAGCGGCGCCCAGATGTCAAACGGATGCAGGGTTTCGACGCCCAGCGCCCGCCGGCGCACCGCCCAGTAGCGGTGCCAGGTGGGAAGATGCCGGCGGAAGGTGGCAATCAGGTTGTGGAAGACCTCAACCGGAACATTGACATTGAACAACGAGGCGGCCAACGTGGAGCTATGGCGCCGTGCGCGCATGTCGAAGACGTTCTGCTTGACCGATGTTTCCAGCGCGGTCGCCAGCGTGTTTTTGACCGCCAACAGGCTGTTGGTCTGGCTTTCCCAGGCCGTGCGGCGTAACTGGCGGTCCGGATCGGTCAACAGCTCGCCCAGGTTGCTGAAGGTCACCTGCACCTGGCGGTCGTCGGATGCGCTGGCCGGGGCTAACTTCATCTCGGTGTTGCGCAGATGCTCCGCGACAGACTCGGCGCCGGCGAACGGCTCGGCCAGCATGCCCAGAAGCTCCTCGACCTCGGCCGAGCGCACATGCGCCTGCTTGCGGAACAGATTGTCGAAGTAATGGGCGTAGACGGCCAGCGCCGGCTCCGTTTGTTGCCAGGCGGCCAGGGTTTCCGCACCCAGGCTGAGCAGCTCAGGATCAGCAAAAGAGACGGCCGCGCGCGCTTGCCCCACCAGGCCAATGACCTGGCTGAAGGCGGCGCCGGCGGTTTGATCGGTCATGTCCACGAAATGGGCCATGCTGGCGTAGGTGTACAGATGCCCTACCCGGCGCATGACCCCTTCGACGGCGGCAAGCCCGGCCAGCAACGTAGCTGGCCCGGCGGATAGGCGGCCTTGAAAGGCGCGCACGCTGTCCAGGTCAGCCTGCACCTGGCGCAGCGCGGTCTCCCAGGCGGCCCAGGAAGAAAAGAGGCTGGCGGCGTTCCACTGGTAAGACAGCGGAATCTCGGCACGCGGGGGAAGAGATGGTTCGGTCACGATGGCGTTCTCCTCACTGAGTGATTTTTTTCAATCTGACGTTCGATTTATGCTTTTCCAGCATGGCCGCGGCCGTTTTGCGCACCTTGTGCTTTGGATCGTGCAAGGCCGCTTGCAAGGCTATCAGCGCGGCGGGCGTGGGCATCTGCCCCAGGGCCTGTGCCGCGGCTTCACGCACCAGGGATGACCCATCATGGTGCAGGCAGGCGGCCAGGCGTTCAACTGCGGCCGGCGCGGCCATCTGCCCCAGCGCCAGGGCAGCCGCGGCGCGCACCCGCGCCTGCTGGTGCGTCAAGGCATCCAATAGAAGGGGCAGCGCACGCGCTGGTTCGGCGAAGCGGCGCAGCCAGTGGACCGCGTTCTCCGCCAGCGTCACATCCTCGCCGTACAGGTGCTCCTGCCACCAGGCAAAACCGTGCGCCGACTGACTGCTGAGCCGAGCGCTGTCCTTCTCGGCTGCCAGGAAGGCGCTGTAGAGATCGGCAAAAGCAGGATCGCGCGGGCTTGGGGTCTGGTCTGCCATCGCAGCTTCCGGGGCAGCCCGATTTGCCGGCGACAGCTTGCGGGCAAAATCGCGTGCGCTGATGACACTGGCGCCTAACTGCCGTGAGCGCCCGGCCAGTTCGCGGTCGTTCGTCACCACGGCATGTTGGCCGGGTTGGGCGCTCTGGCGCAGGAAGGCCACGATCAGGTCGTCGGCCGTTTGCGGGCGCCGTGCGAAACGCACCTGCACGCCGGCGGTGGAAAGATGGTCGGCGCGGCCGGGTGCATCGCCTGAATCGAAAAAGATGATCAGCGCCTTGCCGCTGAATCCATGATAAGCGCGCAGACGCACGATGAGCTGTTGCTCATCGTCGCGCGCCCCCAACTCGATAGAGGGCAGCGCGCCAATCAAATTGTGACCGTCAATCAGCAGGGACATGATGGCAGGAGTATACCATGTCTAACGCTGCTTACGCCAGGGCCGCATCGAGGACAACATCCACAGCAACGGTGAACCCGGTCAACAGCCGCGCATGAGCCGTTTCGCCGCGCCTGAAGATGCCGTGTGGAATATAGGCGGCGTCGGTCAGGGTCAGGACGGTGATCGTTTCCATTTGCGGGTCAACCAGCCAATACTCCGGAATCCTGGCCCGCGTATTCATCGCGCTTGGTTACCAGGTCACGCTCCCGGTCGCTGGCATCCCCGCTGACCACTTCCACCACGAGGTCAGCGCCGTCGAAGTAATCGTTGTGTTCACGCGCGATGGGCAGCGGCCATGAAGATCAAATCCGGCTCACGAAACTTGCCGGGCCACAGCCGCACGCGAAACGGCGCAATCAAGAGGGTGCCGAGATGACGGCTCGTGACAAACTCGAACAGCAGCCGATAGAGGCACAGAACAATCTGCTGGTGTCTACGCGTCGGCATCCTGAGCACCTCCAAGTGACCGTCTGAGAATTCGACCAGGTGATTCGTTTCCAGCGCCAGGTATTCCAGCTCGGTCCACGGCCGCGGCCTGCTGAACGGCGGTGCGCTGTCCCACACCGTTTCTGGCAACGGGCCTGACACGGCTGCCCGCGTCTTGATCGTCATCGTGAGTGTCACCCCCTTTGCGTGAAATCTACGGCCGCTGGCGGCGTGGTTTTGATCCGCTCGGTGTCAGCCAGCAGCGCCCGCGCATTCTCGCGTCCCACATCGGTGGGCGTGCCCAGCATCTGAGCCAGTTCTTCGATACGCGCGGCGCCGGCCAGCGGACGCACCGATGTGATGGTACGGCCATCATGGATGTCCTTGGCCACGCTGAAATGGGTGTCGCCAAAGGTTGCCAACTGCGGCAGATGGGTGACGCAGAGCACCTGGTGGTTGCTGTTCAGGCTCCACAGCTTCTGGCCGACCACCGCGCCGACACGGCCGCCAATGCCAACATCAATCTCGTCGAAGATCAGGGTGGGTGTCTCATCCGCGTGGCTGAGCACCGTTTTGAGCGCCAACATCAGCCGCGCCGTCTCACCACCGGAGGCCACCCTGGCCAATGGTCGCAGCGGTTCGCCGGGGTTGGCCGAGACCAGGAATTCGACCCGGTCGAGGCCAGTGCCGTCGAAGCTGACGCGGCGCGGCGCCTTGTCTTCTTCACCGGCGGCAGGCGTGGCGCCGGGAAAGGCCGACGCGGGCGCCGGCGCGCCGTCGGCGCTCTCCTGCCAGCGAATGTCCACCGCGAAGCTGGCGCGTGCCATGCGCAGATCGGCCAGTTCCTGCTCCACCGCGCGTGCCAGGCGCTCACCGGCTGCACGCCGCGCCTGTGACATCTGCACGCCCAGGGCGCCGATCTCGCGTAGGAGGCGCTTTTCTTCCTTCAGAAGATCTTCGATCCGTTCGCCGGCATGGGTGATGCCGTTGAGTTCCGCCTGCGCGCGCTCGCCGAAGATCAGGATGTCGCCAATGGACTCGCCATATTTGCGTTTGAGGTTATAGATGAGCGACAGACGCTCTTCGGTCTGCTGCAGGCGCTCCGGATTGAATTCGACGCCGTCGCCGTAGTGACGCACCTCGCGGCCAATATCAACGATCTGCTCGGTCAGGTCGCCCAACTGGCGCTGCAAGTCCTCAAGGGTGGGGTCAATGCGAATCAAGCGCCCCAGCGCATGGCTGGCCTGGCCCAGCATGTCCACCGCGGCGCGCTGTTCGTCGCCGCCATCTTCGAGGGCGCCGATGACCTGCTGGGTCAATTTGAGCAACTGTTCGGCATTGGACAGGCGCCTGAGTTCCATTTCCAGGGCCTTGTCCTCGCCGGGCGCCAGCCGCGCGGCGCCGATTTCGTTGACCTGATAGGTGAGCAGGTCAACCCGTCGCGCCAGCTCGCGCGCATCGTGCTGCAGGGTCACCAACTCACGGCGCGCCCCGTTCAGTTGACGAACCACGCGCGCCAGCGCGCTGCGCGACTCCTCCAGGTTGACGTAGCGATCGAGCAGATCCACATGGTGCTTGATATTCATCAGCGACAGATGTTCGCTCTGCCCGTGAATATCCACCAGCGCGCCGCCAATCTCCGCCAGCAGGGCCGTGTTGACCGTTGATCCGTTGATGCGGCTGATGCTGCGGCCGCCGCGGCGAATCTCGCGCGCCATGCTCAGCTCCCCGCCATCGCTTTCCAGGCCGTTGTCGTGCAACAGCGGTTCCAGGGACGCGGCCAGGGCGGCTGGTAAGGCAAAGATGCCCTCGATCAGGGCTTTCTCCTGGCCGGCGCGCACCAAATCGGGCGACGCGCGGTCTCCCAGCAGCAGGCCAATCGCGTCAATGATGATGGACTTCCCCGCGCCCGTCTCACCGGTCAACACATTGAAACCAGACCCCAAGGTCAGATGCAGTTGGTCAATAATGGCAAAGTCACGAATCGTCAGCTCGGCAAGCACAGATCGTTACGTCCTCTCCGTATGCAACAGTTGTTCTAGGGCCGATTATAAGGCCAAAAGTCCAAATCCCAAAACCGAAGATCAAAATTCTTCAGCCCAAATCACGAACCTGGGATTTTGCCGCCGTGCTTTGACACCTGGGCGTCTGTGTGCTATATTCCTTTCATGACTGCGGCTGTGCGCAGTTAGGAACGAGAATTAAATAAGTGTCCGAACATAGCCACCCCGTGGGCCGTTAAACCAGACAGTTGAGAAATTCTCGTTCCTTACCACATCTCCGTCCCATCTTCAAGGAGGAAGACCATGCGTTCTCGTAGCTATTCTGTTGTTGTCCTTCTCATGCTGGTTGTGATCATGGCGGCCCTTTCGGGCTGTGCCGGCGCAGCCAAGAAGGATACTGAGATCAACGTCCTCTGCACCCCGCAGGAGGAATGGTGCCAGGGTATGAAGCAGGAGTTCGAGGCTAAGTACGGCATCACGGTCAACTATGTCCGCATGTCCAGCGGCGAGTCATTGGCCCGCATCAGGGCAGAGAAGGACAACCCTCAGTTCGACATCTGGTGGGGTGGCCCCATTGACAGCTTTGTAGCTGCCAAACAAGAGGGCTTGCTGGAAGCGTACAACTCACCAAACTACAAGAACCTCCTCGATGAAAAGAAGTACAAGGACGCCGATAACACCTGGGCGGGCATCTACGTGGGAACCCTGGGCTTCTGCACCAACACCGATTGGTTAGCCAAGAATCCCGGCGTCAAGGCGCCCGAATCATGGGATGACCTGTTGAAGCCTGAGTTCAAGGGCCAGATCATGGTCGCGCATCCGTCCACCTCCGGCACCTCCTACACCGCCATGGCCACCGTCCTGCAGATTCGCGGCGAAGCACCCGGCTGGGAGTACCTCAAACAGTACGCCGGACAGATGGCGCAGTTCACCAAGAGCGGCGCGGCGCCGGCCAAGTTTGTCGGGCAGGGCGAGGCGGCCGTGGGCATCGTTTTCTCGCACGACATCGTCAATGAGATTGATAACAACAAGCTGCCGCTGGTGCTCACCTTCCCCAAGGAAGGCACCGGCTATGAAATCGGCGGCATGGGCATCCTCAAGGGCGGCAAGCATATGCAGGCGGCCAAGCAGTGGTTCGACTGGGCGCTGACCGCTGAGGCACAGGCGCTGGGACCGAAGTATAAGGCCTATCAGGCGCCCACGGTCAAGGGCGTCGCGCTGTCGCACCCCGAGCTGCTCCAGGTCAACCTGATTGACTACAACTTCGACTGGGCCGGCAAGAACAAGAAGGTCTTCGTTGACAAGTTCACCAACGAGATCGCCGGGGCCGACCAACTAAAGTAGTAACCCACCCGTTGCCGAAGCCGGGTTTCTCTGCGAAACCCGGCTTCTCTTCATGGACACCTCCGTCCCAGGAGCACGACATGGCTGTCTCCACACCTGCCGCGCCAAACCGGGCGCCATCCCGCTTCCTGGCTTCCTTGCAGCGGCGTTACCGCGAGTTCTCCCTCATCGCCCGTGACCCGGTCCTGATGATTGGCCTGCTGTTTTGTGGCCTTTTTCTCTTCATCTTCGTGGTTTACCCACTCTACCGGGGCACGGCCAACGGCTTTCTGGATGCAACGATCTCCGGGCCGTGGTACACGCGCCTGAGTCTCAAGTTTTTTGCGCGCTACTTCGATTCATACTACGGCCCCTATGCGCGCCAGGTCTTCTGGAACACCCTCGAAATGGGGCTGCTCACCGCAACCGGCGGTACCGTCCTGGGCTTCATCTTCGCCTACACGGTCGTGCGTTGCAGTCCACCCTACCGCGGACTGATTCATCTGCTGGCGCTGGTGCCCACCGTCTCGCCGCCCTTCGCGCTCGCGCTCAGCACCATCCTGCTCTTCGGCCGTAACGGCCTGGTGTCGTACAAGCTGTTGGGCATCAACGTGGGGCCGGGCATCAACGATGTCTACGGCCTGGACGGACTGGTCTTCGTGCAGGTGATCACCTTTTTCTCGGTGGCCTACCTGATCGTACGGGCCATGTTGGAACGGCTGGATCCCAGCATGGAGGAGGCGGCGCACAGCCTGGGCGCAGGTAAGCTGCACATCTTCCGCACCGTCACCCTACCGTTATTGATCCCCGGCATCGCGGGATCATTTCTACTGCTGTTCGTGGAGTCACTGGCCGACCTGGGCAACCCGCTGTTCATCTCTGGCAACTTCACCGTGCTCTCGGCGCAGATCTTCCTGGCCGTGGCCGGCGAATACGATTACCAGAAGGCATCGGCGTTGGCCTTCGTGCTGCTCCTGCCCACGCTCCTTGTGTTTCTCGTGCAGCGCTACTACGTCACCCGTCGCTCCTACGTCTCGGTGACCGGCAAACCCACGGGCGGGCATATCACCGTGCGCGAGCCGTGGATCCGCGGGCCGTTCATCATCGTCACCTACCTGACCTGCCTGCTGGTGATCGTGCTCTACGTGACCATCATCTACGGCTCATTTGCCACCGCGTGGGGCACCGATTTCACACCGACCCTGACATGGTGGCGCCTGATGATCACGCGCGGGGTCGAGTCGGTGCTGGATACCACCTTCCTGAGCGCGTTCGCCACACCCATCGCGGCCTTGACCGGCATGGTGATCGCTTTCCTCGTGGTGCGCAAGCGATTTTCGGGCAAAGATACGCTGGACTTCGTCTCCAACCTGGGCGGCGCCGTGCCCGGCACCATCCTGGGCATCGGTTTTGTACTGGCGTTCAGCACCCCGCCGCTGGCCGTGGCCGGGATTCTCTACGCGCTGCTGGCGCTCTACCTGGCCCGCACCGTGCTGGCTGACCGTCGTCAGCAGTGGTTGGCGCTGATCATCGGCGCCGGCGCCGGCATCGGTCTGGCGTTCCTCAACGAACCGCTGGGCGCAGTCGGCCTGTATTATCTGTTGGGCGGCATCTACGTGGCGATGGGTCTCTTCACCTGGCTGCGGCAGCCCGCGACCAGCAAGGGAATCGGCTGGCTGTTGATCGGCATGGGGCTGTATCTGTTCAGCTACGACCTGGTCGAATTTGCAGCGCAGCCCATCGCCGATCTGAGCCGGACGATCGCGCGCGGTTTCTGGAGCAATGCCGTCTTCCAGATGGCCGACTACATCCGGGTCTTCTTTCAGACGCCGCCCCCGCTGCTGGCCATCGTCTACACCTTCCTCTCCTGGCTGGCGTTGAGCAAGGCAACGGGACGCTCCCGCCTGGCGCTGACGACGCTGGCGCTGGCGCTGATTGCGGCGCTGTGCTTCATGGGCAAGCCGTTGGCCCTGGTGGGCACGCCGTTCATCATCATCGCCGCGTTCGTGGTGCGCAGCCTGCCGGCCTCGGTGCGCGCAGGTGTAGCTGCGCTACAGCAGATTGACCCCAGCATCGAGGAGGCGTCCGCCATGTTGGGCGGCGACGCGCAGGTGACCTTCCGCAAGGTAACACTGCCGCTGATCATGCCCGCGCTGCTGGCCGGCCTGATCTTCTCCTTCACCCGGCACATGACCAGCCTGTCCGCCATCATTTTTCTAATCAGCGCGCGCTGGCGTATCGTCACCGCTTCCATCCTCAGCGAGTGGGAGCAGGGCGGCATCAGCATTGCCGCCGCCTACTCCACGGTCATCATCTTCGTGGTGTTCATCGCCATCGGTGTGCTTTACTTTGTTACGCGCAAACTCCTCGGCAGCCGCGGAGATGTAGATTTGACATTGGGGGTTTGATGCCATGTATCTTGTCCTGGAGAATTTAGTCAAGACGTTTACCTCGCGCGGCGGGGTGGGAGAGGTCAACGCGGTTGACGGCGTGTCGCTCAGTATTGCCCAGGGCGACCTGGTGACGCTGCTGGGGCCGTCTGGCTGCGGCAAGACGACGACGCTGCGGCTGATCGCCGGCTTCGAATTTCCGAACAGCGGCCAAATCCTGCTGGACGGAGCGCCCATCAACGACCTGCCGCCGCACCAACGCGGCATGTCCATGGTGTTCCAAAGCTACGCCATCTTCCCGCACCTCAACGTCTTCGAGAATATCGCCTACGGCCTCGACGTGCAGAAACGGCCCCGGGATGAGATCAAGCGCCGGGTGGCCCGCGTGCTGGAACTGGTGGAGCTGACCGGTCTGGAGAACCGCGCGCCCAACCAACTCTCCGGCGGTCAACAGCAGCGCGTAGCCCTGGCCCGTGCGTTGGTGATGGAGCCGAAGGTGCTGCTGATGGATGAACCGCTCTCCAACCTGGACGCCAAGCTGCGCGAACAGATGCGCACCGAAATCCGCCGCATCCAGAAGCGACTGGGCATCACCAGCGTCTACGTCACCCACGACCAGGTGGAAGCGATGACCCTCTCCGATCAGATCGTCGTGATGAACCAGGGCAAGATCGTCCAGATTGGCACGCCTGACGAGATCTACCGCCGGCCACGCACCCGCTTTGTCGCCGACTTCATCGGCCAGGCCAATTTCATCGAAGGCACGGTGCGCCAGCGCCGAGGCGACCACCTGGTGATAGAGACGCTTGGGGGAGTCCTGGCCGCGCCCGTTTCGTCCGACGGTTTCGCCGTAGGCGAGCAGGCCACCGTGGTGGTACGCCCGGAGATGGTGGAAATCAACCCGCCGCAGCCGGTTTTCAACGGCATCGTGCGCCGCGCAGCCTACCTGGGCAACGTCATCGAATACGACGTGGAGATCGCCGGCCGCCTGCTGGCCCTGGTCGAGCGCGACCCGCGGCGCATGACCCTGCACCCCGAAGGGACCCAGGTCGGACTGCGGTTCTTAGAGGATTGTTTGTATGTGCTGCCGAGGTGAAACGCGCTGTATGATGACTTGAGAGCGCAGTGGCGGATCAGCAGTTGGTTCGTTGGGCTGAGCTTGGTATCGCGGGTTCTTGGCGGTTACCTGACGCGTAGATCGAAACCGAACTGCCGGGAATGTTCGGCGCTCACCGGCATTTCGTCAGCAAGGTTGTAATTCGTGATCAGAACTTCTTTGTTGAGTACGCGTTCTTCGCCGTTCTTTTTGGCTTTCATGCCAGAGAATGACTGAACCAGTCGGATGCGATACCGGTCATATAGACCATGGATAGGCGGTGTGTCGTACGAAGACAAGATCCATTTGCAGCGCGTTCGGCTCAGACGTTCGGCGAGCGCCAAATGGTCTTCCCAATCGCGCATGTTGTGCTTGTAGTTGCACTTATTATCAGGATAAGGCGGATCTATGTACATCACCGTGCTGGGACGGTCATAGCGCTCAATACATTCTTGCCACGAAAGATTCTCGATGATCACGGTGCGAAGGCGATCATGGACAGGCATTACTCGCTCGCGTAGACCTTTCAATGCCCCAATGAGTCTGTTTCCGTGCCCGCCATCTGTGATACTGGTTGCAAAACGTGGATAGTTGAGTTCGCCACCCCATCCCGCCATGATGATGTAATAGAAACGGTGAGCGGCTTGAACATCAGTCAGTTTCGTGGGGTCTAGTGCTGCCAGGCGCTCGAATTCAGTGCGGGCCACAAGCTCCCACTCGAAAGAAGCGATAAGCTCTTCTGGCTTTTCTTTGACAACCTGAAAAAAGTTGATCAGTTGATCGTCAATATCGTTGATCACTTCGACGTCGCTTGGCGGTTTCCCAAACAGGACCCAAGCGGCGCCAGCAAATGGCTCGACATAGCAGGTATGGAGCGGCAGCAGTTGGACGATTTCTTTGCGTAAGCGTGACTTGCCGCCAACCCATTTGAATGGGCTGTTGACCATTTGATAGTCGGTGTTTGCGAGATTCATTTTAGCCTCATCACTGATGTCTCTATCAGAGACAGAGTATAACATATCTCTTGTTCATTGTCAAGACGAAACGGAGTGGTTAATGCGAAGATTTGGTGAAAAACTGCGCAGGTTGCGTGCTCAACACCACATGACGCTCAAGGATCTTGCCGCAGCACTGGGTCTCTCAGCGCATGGATACATCAGTGAAATCGAATCCGGCAAGAAGCGCCCAACCGTAGATTTCGTTCTTAGCGTAGCACGCCTTTTCGATGTCACCACAGATGTGCTTCTAAAGGATGAGCTTGATCTGCATGAATAATCAATCTAAAGTCAGGGGGAAACAAGAACCAGATGTCATTAGCCTTTGCTGATCGTTCACCAACAAAGGGTGAATTGGAGAAACTCCGTCTCATCCTCAGTACATACCAGGACGGAACTGGCATGTTGAATACGGCAGGGCGTAATCTGCCGGGATGGCGTGATTTTGAGAGAGCCGTTGCACTGGCCTTTGGGGGTGAGGCGCAGGAAAGCAAAGCAATCTTTGATGTGCTGTTGACCGATCCTGCAACGGGTATCAAGACAGGCATCTCGTGCAAGATGCGCAACACCTTGCGGGAAATGAGACGAACCGGGCAGGCAAAAATCGAGGTTTCCAATTCCGCTGGCTACTTTTGGGCCAGGCTCAAGCAACAGGGCCTGAATGAGCAAAACTACCACACGAGGCCTGCAGAAGTGGGAGATGCGATCATACGGTTGATTGGGGAGTGGCATGACAGCGTCAGTTACATCCGGGGCGGCGCAGTAGACGTACAGCGTAGCTGTCATCTGGCCTTACAGTGGGATCATAGAACCGGCGAATATCAGTTGCTTCAATTCTCACCTCAGTTTCCAAACGCAAAGGGTTTGACTTGGGAAGTCACTGGAAAGCGATTGGTGGGCCGGACCGCATCCATCAAGCTGTTCGAATGGTACGGCTCATCTGGCGGTCAGCTCAAATACTACCCGCGGGTGAGCGACGCAGTCTGGCATTCTGACGTGTTTCGTCTTGAACCATTACCAGACGCCGATTCTGGCTATGAATTGATTCGGAAGACAGCCGGGTTGTTCCCACAACTTTGGGAAGAAGCATGTCGGGAGGCATAGAGTTCTGGATGAGAGAAACCAATACAAGTTTCGATCTTCTCTTTGTGGGTCACTTTGCCGTGGACCAAGTCATCGTGGATGGCGTCTCCGAAACGCTGGCCGGCGGCGGCGTTTATTATGGCGGTGTGGCCGCGGCCCGGTTGGGCGCGCGGGTCGGCGTGGTGACGCGGCTGGCCGCGGCCCATTTTCCGCTCCTGGATGAGATGCGCCGCGCCGGCGTCGCCGTCTTTGCCGCGGAGGCGCCCGAAACCTCCGGCATCGCCAACTACTACGATTCGGCCGACATGGAGCGCCGCGTGTGCGTGCCGCTCGGCTTCGCCGGGCCGATTCAGCCCGCGGATCTGCCGTGGAACCAACCCAACCCCGGCCCGTCCGACTTTGCGGCCCGCATCTACGCCATCACGCCCATCATCGCCGGCGAGGTGGGGCTGCCGCTGCTCGAACTGTTGGCTGACCGCGGCCCGGTCGCGCTGGACATCCAGGGCTTCGTGCGCGTCCGCGTGGGCAGCGAGCTGATCTTCCGCGCCTGGCCGCAGATGGCCGAGGGGCTGGCTCGCGTCACCTATCTCAAGGTGGATCGCGCCGAGGCCGAAGCCTTGACTGGCGAAACCGACCTGGCCGCGGCCGCGCGCATCCTGGCCGGCTACGGCCCGCGCGAGATCGTCCTGACCCAATCGGCCGGCGTCACCGTCTACGCCGATGGCGAAATCTTCACCGCGCCATTCACCCCGCGCTCCCTCGCTGGCCGCACCGGCCGCGGCGACACCTGCTTTGCCACCTACCTGACCAAGCGCCTCACCACCACCCCGGCCGAGGCGTGTCGCTGGGCCGGCATCGTCACCACGCAGAAGCAGGAGCAGCCCGGCCCCTGGCGCGGCGCGGCGGCCGACCTGCAGGCTGCACGCCCATGAGGCAAGCCGGAGGCTTGCGTTACGGCGGGCTTCAGCAGTTCCAAATGTAGCACACATTCAACCACAAAGAGCACAGAGAACACAAAGAAACGGCAGATCAGACGCAAATCGGCAACTTCTCTGCGTTCTTTGTGATCTCTGTGGTTAAAAACCAGGCTACATTTGGAACTGCTGGGCGGGCTTTGTGTTGATTGACGCCAACGGCTGATACGGGTACAATAGACCTTATCGGGAATAAGCCAAGTTGTAGTCCGAGCCACAACCAGCAGTTTCTCTTGACGATTTGAGTGGCACGCCGTTGTTACCGATAAGATCTAATGCAGCCGTCTCGCGGCGTGCGTGGCGAGACAGGCCAGCAAGAGGAGCATTGCGATGGGTAAAGCACTCGCCCGCAACACCGGGCTTTTTTTCGAGGAGTTCGTCAGCGGTGATGCGATCACCAGCGTGGGACGTACTGTGACCGAAACCGACATTGTCAACTTCGCGGCGCTCAGCGGCGACTGGAACCTGATTCATACCGACGCCGAGTATTCCCGGCAGAGCCTGTTTGGCGAACGCGTGGCGCATGGCCTGCTGGTGCTCTCGATTGCCAGCGGATTGGCCGTGCGCCTGGGCTTCATGGAAGACACCGTGCAAGCCTTCATGGGCATAGAATGGGAATTCCGCGGGCCAGTCAAGATCGGCGACACCGTGCGATTGCGCGCCACCATCGAGGACAAAAAAGCCATGCCGCGCCTGGGCGGCGGCTTCGTCACCTTCAAGATGCAGGTGCTCAACCAACGTGACGAGATCGTGCAGCGCGGCGCCTGGAAAGTGCTGGTAAAATCCGCACCAGCGCCCCAGTTTGGGCAGGATTGACGGGATGAACAGGATTTTCGCCCGACGCTGGGCAGAACAACCGGCACGGAGAGCCACTGATCCCGTAAATCCTGTCTCTGCCCCTGGCAACCTGAGTAGCCACAGATAAACCATGAATCCGAGATCGCTCAAACTCCTGGAGTACGGCAAAATCCTGGCCCGCCTGGCCGGATTTGCTGATTTTTCAGGTGGGCAGGAGCTGGCGTTGGCCCTGCTGCCCACCGATGACCTGCGTCAGGCCCAGGATTGGCAGGCCGAGACCAACGAGGCCCGCCGCCTGCTGCTCGAAAACCCTAACTTGCACCTGGGCGGCGTCTTCGATGTGCGCCCGCTGTTGGTGCAGGCTGAACGCGCCATGACCCTGCGGCCGCCCGACTTGCTGGACATCCGCAGCACGCTGCTGCGCGCCCGCGCCTTGCAGCGCTCCATGACGCGCGCTGCCGACATCGCACCCCACCTGGCTGACCTGGGCGCCCGTCTTCATGTGAGCGATGAGGTGGCCAACGACATTGGGCGCTGCATCAGCGAGCGCGGCGATGTGCTCGATAGCGCCAGCGAAGCCTTGCTGCGCATCCGCCGTGAGTTGAAGGTGGCCCACGATCGCCTGATGACCACCTTGCAACGCCTGGTCACTGCCACGCAAAACCAGCCCTATCTGCAAGAAGCCATCGTCACTCAGCGTCAAGGACGTTACGTCATCCCGCTGCGCGCCGAATTCAAGGGCCGCATCCCCGGCCTGGTCCATGACCAATCGGGCAGCGGCGCCACCCTCTTCATCGAGCCGCTGGCCACGCTGGATCTGAACAACACCTGGCGTGAACTGCAACTGGCCGAAGGGGACGAGATCGAGCGCATCCTGGGCAAGCTGACCGCGCTGGTCGCCGCGGAAGCGCCCGCCATTCAACGCACCGTGGATACCCTGGCCGAACTCGATCTGATTCTGGCGCGTGCCCGTTTTGCCGAAAGCATGCTGGCCGTGGAACCAGAGCTGGCGCCGTTTCGGCCGCAGTCGGTGGCCCGGCCGGGGCAGGGCAAACACGGCCGCGGCAGGGCCGCAAGCAAAGGGGCCGATGAGCAAATGCCGCCCATTATGCACCCCGGCTCCACCATTGACCTGAAGCGCGCCCGCCACCCCCTGCTCGACCCGCTGACCGTGGTGCCCATTGATGTCTGGATTGACGACACCTACTACAGCGTGGTCGTCACCGGCCCCAACACGGGCGGCAAGACCGTCGCCCTGAAAACGGTCGGCCTGTTGGCGCTGATGGCCCAGTCCGGCATGCACATCCCCGCCGACCAGGGCAGCCGCCTCAGCGTTTTCGAAGGCATCTACGCGGACATCGGTGATGAGCAGAGCATCGAGCAGAGCCTCTCCACCTTCAGCTCGCACCTCACCAACATCATTGACATCCTGGAAGAGGCCGACAATCGCTGCCTGGTGCTGCTGGACGAACTGGGCGCCGGCACCGACCCTGAAGAAGGCTCGGCCCTGGCGCGTGCCTTGCTCAACTTTCTGCTCGACCGCGGCGTCACCACGTTTGCCACCACGCACTACTCCGAGCTTAAGATCTTTGCGCAGGCCACGCCCGGCATCAAGAACGCCAGCGTCGAATTCAACGTCGAGACCCTGGCGCCTACCTATGAATTGAGCATCGGCCTGCCTGGTCGCTCCAATGCGCTGGCCATTGCCCGCCGCCTGGGCCTGCCGGAGCCAATCGTGGCCAGGGCCGAGGCCCTGGTGCGGCCAGAGTCGCTGGAATCGGAAGTGCTGCTGACTGAGATCAAGACGGCCAAGGATGCCACCTTGAAGGCGCAGAGCGAGGCCGAGATTCGCGCGCGCCAGGTGCAGGTTCTCGAAGCCGATTTGCGCTATCAGATGGCCCGCATCGAAGAGGCGCGGCGCGTGGTGCTCAACCAGGCCCGCGAACAGGCGCAGGGTGAACTGGACGCCCTGGCCGCTGAGCTGACCCAACTGCGCCAACAGATGGCCGGCCTGGGCGTGCCCGGCTCACCCCAATCGGCGCACCGCGCCTTCCTCTCCCAGGCTGAATCTGTCCTGGCCACCCTCGTCGTTGAGCAGCGCAGCCTGCCCGACAAGGTGATCGAGAAGCCGCCAGAGGTCGCGCTCGACGGCCCCATCGGCGTGGGGGACCGCGTGTGGGTGTCCAGCCTGCAAGCCAGCGCCGAAGTGGTGACGCTTGACGGCGCCGATGCCCAGGTCATGATCGGCTCCTTCCGCATGAACATACCGGTGCGCAGCCTGGAACTGCGCGCCAAGGCGGCCGACCTGAGCGCTCCCGCCAGCAACAGTCGGCAGGGCGGCGGCGGTCTGCCGCCCTCGCCCGGCCTGGAGTTGGACCTGCGCGGACAGCGCGCCGAAGATGTGCTGTTACTCCTGGAAAAATACCTGGACGATGCTTTCCTGGCCGCGCTGCCCTGGGCGCGCATCATCCACGGCAAGGGCGCCGGTGTCCTGCGCCGCATCGTGCGTGACGAACTGCGACGCCATCCCCTGGTCAAAGAATCGCACAGCGGCGAACTCAACGAGGGCGGCGACGGCGTCACCATCGTCAAGTTCATCCGCAATCAGGATGGGTGATCGTTCGGAATGCTGAACGCAGAGGGCCGTAACCGGCTGGCGGTTCGGTTCGTTCTGATTCATGCCAGGCGGAGGTCAGAATCAGTCACGTCATCTGGAATGTAAGCCAATCCTGCTATCCTCTGTCTTGCGTTGTTCATGCTAACCAGGAAAGAGGAGCCGAAGCCGTGAATCGTCCAGACGAACAAACGATCGTTCATGTGGCCCCCAACGCCGTGCAGCAACTGTGGTTTCAGATAGGCTGGCGGGTCGTCATCAGTGTCGCGATCCTGTGGCTGATTGTGCAGTTACAGTAATACCGCTGCCTGAAAAAGAGCTGTCAAGACCGGATCTCCTAGCAAAAACCCGGTCTCTTTTTGCGTTTTGGTATTGCCGCAGATTTCTAAGTGAGCCTGCACGCCCATTCTCAGCACAAACGTTCTTGCACGTCGCCAGTTTTTGCGGTAAAATCGCCGTCATGGAAAACATCGAACGTCTCGGCTTCTTCTACCTGGGCAAACCCTACGATCTCAAAACCGGTCAGACCACGGAGCGCCCCGTCATGTACGATGCGCGCGACCTGACCACCCATGCCGTCTGCGTGGGCATGACCGGCAGCGGCAAGACCGGCCTCTGCATTGACCTGCTGGAGGAGGCCGCGATTGATCGGGTGCCAGCCATCGCCATTGACCTCAAGGGTGACATCACCAACCTGCTGTTGACCTTTCCTGATCTGCGCCCCGCCGATTTTCGCGCCTGGATCAACCTGGACGATGCCCGTCGGCGCAATCAAACCGAAGATCAATTTGCAGCCGCCACCGCCCAAACCTGGCGTGACGGCCTGGCAGCCTGGGGACAGACGCCGGAGCGCATTCGCCTGCTGCAGGACAGCGCCCAGTTCCTCATCTACACGCCAGGCAGCGATGCCGGGCTGCCGGTCAGCATCCTGCACAGCCTGGAAGCCCCGGCCGTGGATTGGGAACAGCAGGCCGAAGAAGTGCGTGAGCAGATCAGCGGCACCGTTTCCGCTCTGCTTGGGCTGGTGCGCGGCAGCACTGACCCGGTGCGCAGCCGTGAGCACATCCTGCTCTCCACCATTTTCGAGCATTTCTGGCGTCAGGGCCAAAACCTCGACCTGGCCATGCTGATCGCCGCCATCCAAAATCCGCCTGTGCGCACCCTGGGCGTCGCCGATGTGGACACGTTCTTTCCCCAGAAGGATCGCTTCAACCTGGCGATGGCCTTCAACGGGCTGATGGCGGCCCCCTCGTTTCAGATGTGGTTGACCGGCCAGCCGCTCGATGTGGACCAACTGCTCTACAGCCCGGATGGCAAGCCGCGCCATTCCATCTTCTACCTGGCGCATCTCAACGACACGGAGCGCATGTTCTTTGTCACCCTGCTGCTCGGCCAGATTTTGACCTGGACGCGCACTCAGCCCGGCACCACCAGCCTGCGTGCGCTGGTCTACATGGATGAAATTTTCGGCTACTTCCCGCCGGTGGCCGAACCGCCCAGCAAGCGTCCTCTGCTGACCCTGCTCAAACAGGCGCGTGCCTACGGCGTGGGCATCGTACTCGCCACCCAAAACCCGGTTGACCTCGATTATAAGGGGCTGAGCAACGCCGGCACCTGGTTCGTCGGCAAGCTGCAAGCGCAGCGCGACAAAGACCGTCTGCTCGATGGTCTGGAGGGCGCGCTGGCCGGCAACGACGATGGTTTCGACCGCGCCTGGCTGGACAAGACGATCTCCGCGCTCAGCAATCGCGTGTTCCTGCTGCACAACGTGCATGAGGGCCGCCCGCAGATCTTTCAGACGCGCTGGGCGCTCTCCTACCTGCGCGGGCCGTTGACGCGACCGCAGGTGCGCACGCTCATGGCCGCCACCAAGGCCCAACTCGCCAACGGCCAGGCGCCGGCCGGTAGCGCGGCCGATTCGCCATCAACGCCTGCTCCGGCGCCCACGAATTCCTCGACAACCGCTGAGCCGTGGTGGGCCGCGGCGGCGCCCACACGCTCAACGGCGACGCCGCACTTATCTGCCCCAGCTGTGCGCCTGCCAACGGCCGCGCCGCGCCCCGCCGTCAACCTGACCCGCGCCGCCCTGTCCAATGCCCCGGTGCTGCCCGCCGAGGTGGCCCTGACCTACCTTCCCATTCGCGCCGGGCAAGGTTCTGCCCTGCGCCGTCTGACCCAGGTGGCCGGCTTTCGCCTGCAGGCCGATGCGATTGACCTGATCTACACGCCGGCCGTGCTCGGATTGGGCGCCGTTCATTTTGTGGATGTCAAGCGCGGCGTGGATCAAGCCAGAGATCTGGCCCTGCTGCTGCACGTGCGTGACGGTGATCGCTTTTTGCAGTGGCACGAGGCCGAGCCGGTGAACGCCACGCCGGCCAGTCTGCTCAACCGACCGGAGCCGGACGCCCTGTTTGCCGATGTGCCGCCGCTCGTCAGCACGGCGCGGGCGCTCAAGAGCCTGGAGAGCAGCTTTGCCGACCATCTCTACCGCTCGCAGTCGTTCAATCTCTGGTACAATCCTTCCCTGAAACTCTACTCGCAGGCGGGCGAACGGCAGCGCGACTTCAGCATTCGCTGTCAGCAGGCCGCCCGCGAGGCACGCGACGCCGAGGTAGATGTCCTGGCGCAAAAGTACAACGCCCAGATTGCCCGCCAACAGACCAAGCTGTACAAACAGCAGCGCGACCTGATCGAAAACGAAACCGAAGCCACCGCGCTGAATCGCGAGAAATGGGTGACGATTGGCGAGACCATGGTGGGCGCGCTGCTGGGCAGCCGGCGCACCCGTGTCATCTCCACCACCATGACCAAACAGCGCCTGACCGATCAGGCTCGCCTGGATGTCGTGGAGGGACGGCAGACCATGGACAGCCTGCGCCAACAGATCAGCGACCTGCAGGCGCAGAGCCAACGTGCGGCTGAGGCCATCACCAGCCGCTGGAGCGCGATGCTGGACGATGTGCGGGAGGTCAAAGTGATGCCACGCAAAACCGACGTGGCTGTGCGCCTGGTGGCCCTGGCCTGGCTGCCGGTTTGGGAGGTCACCTACACCGACCTGGCCGGCCAGATGCGCAGCGAACGCGTGGAAGCCTGGCGCGGGTAAAACTACTTAGCCACGAATGACACGAATGAGCACGAATTCCAGGGGCATTTCGTGTCAATTCGTGAAATTCGTGGCTGAAGATCGGGCTGATGGTATTCCTATGGCGGTGGCTGGCTAGACGGTGACGACCGAATCCTCGGCGCCGAATTCGTTGGCCGCGTAGGAATCGGCGGTCCAGTCGTTGAACCAGGCGCCGTCATCATTGCGGTAGCGGAAGCGGTAGCTGTTGCCCGCGGGCAGGCTGACGGTGGCGTACAGGGCGCCATTCTTGCGGCGCTTGAGCGGCGTCGCGGTCACATCCCAGGCGTTGAAATCACCCACCAGGGCGCCGCTGGTCAAGCCTGTCTCGGCCGGCATTTCGAACGTGACTTTGCACGTCTTGTTGTTCTTCGCATACTGTTTGATCAACATCTCGTTCTCCTATTGTTGTCATAATTTTCTTCCGTGTCACAGCCGTATTACGCGCAAACTGGGTGAGCCAGCCGCCGCTCAACCCAGTCCGGCTGATTGTACCAAACAAGCGAGATTGTGCAAAAAACCGCGGCGCTCAGGCTGCCAGAAATCCAGCCAGAAATGACGAGGAGGTTTGCTTGCACCTGCCCGCAACCTGTGCTAAACTACGCAAGTCTTAAGATTGATCCTTTCAGGCAGATACGAACTCAATGACTGAACGCGGCTTTCCAGAAAAATTCACCGTTGACCCCACCGCGCCGACCTTCACGGCCGAAAACCTGCAAACCGGCAAGGGGCTGGCCGGCGGCGACCCTTTACAGCGCCTGCAGCACGCCGGCTATTTACGCGCCCCGCTGGACAAGCCGCTCTTTCAAGTGGCTGACCTGGAGCCGAACGGCGATGGCCTGCACGAGCAGTACCGCCAGCGGCTGGCCGCCTTCCTGGCGCGCGGACCGCTGGAGATCGAGATCGGTTTTGGCGATGGCAATTTCCTGCTCGACCGCGCCCAAAAACACCCGGAGAGACAGTTCATCGGCTTCGAGCTGCGCTGGCACCTGCTGCGTCATGTGCTGAAAGCCGCCGAAACCCGGCCGCTGCCCAATCTGTGGGTTTCGGCCGACGATGCCCGCTACGCGCTGGCGCGTTCCCTGCCGCCGGCCTGCGCGTCCGTGCTGCATGTCCTCCTGCCCGATCCGTGGTGGAAGCGGCGTCACCAGTACAAGCGCATGTTCGCCGACTACAGCGTGACCCTGCTGGCGCGCGGCCTGGCGCCCGGCGGCATCATGCATGTGCGCACCGATGTGCCGGGCTACGCCGAGTTGATCGTGGAAATCGTCGGCGCCAGCGGGCTGTTCACACCGCACGATGACAGCCTGGCAGCGCACTTTCCCGATCTCGTGCCCACCACGCGCGAGGCCTGGTGCTACGAAAACGGCTTCCCCATCTTCACCTTCTATTTCCAACGCCTCGACTCCGCAGAGGCGAGCTAAACGATGGATCTTGTCACCTTCTACGACGACTACTGGCGCGACAAGCCTGACATCTTCGACCAGACCAGGCTGGACATTGTCGCCAGCTACGTGGGGCAGGGGGAGAACGTCCTGGCGGTAGATTGCGGGCCGGGGGTGCTGGCGCGCCAACTGGCCGACAAGGGCAACCGCGTCACCGGCGTTGACATGTCGCATGTGGCGGTGGGGCGGGCGCGTGAACGCGGCATCGAGGCGCACCAGGTGGACCTGGACAGCGCGCCGCTGCCCTTCGCCGCGGAGACCTTCGACACCGTCGTTTCCGATTCGGGCCTGGAGCACCGCTACTTCTTCGACAAAGCCCTCGATGAATGTGTGCGCGTGCTCAAACCGGGCGGCAGGCTGGTGCTGCTCCTGCCCAACATGGCCCACTGGCGCTGTCGTTGGTGGCTGCTGACCGGTCGCTTTCCCTACGTGCGCAACAGCCCCACCGATCTCACCCACCTGCGCTTCTTCACCCTGGCCGAAGCGCGCGGCCTGCTCAAGGCGCGGCGCGTGCGCATCGTTCGCACCGATGGCAGCGCCAGCCTGTGGGTGCCGGGGCTATACCCCTTCTTCTTGCGCTGGCCTGGCCTGCGTCAGACCTACACCTGGCTGGCCCGCCATTGGCCTTCGCTCTTTGCCCGCGACTTCATCGCCATCGGCGTCAAACAATGACCCACATTCCACACCACGAACGCAGCGTACAGGCCATTCTCTTCGACTTCGACGAGACCCTGGCGACGCTGGCCCAACCCGCGGCCGACCTGGCCGTGGCCGGTGCGAACGCGGCGGCCGCCGTTCTGCGCGGCGCCGGGCTTGATCTGCCGGATGACTTCGAAGTGCAGTGGCTCAAGGCTTTGGAGTTTGCCGCCAGCAAGTCGGTCCAGGAACAGGATGAACACACCGCCGACGACACCCTGGCCTTCCTGGTGCAGTTCTATGGCTATGTCGCATTGGATCGCAAGCTGGTGCGCCAGGCCGTGGATGCCCATTTTGCGCCCTTCATCGAAGCCAGCATCCTGTTGCCCGGCGCGCACGAGACACTGACCGCGCTGCACGCGGACGGCTACTATCTTGGGATTGTCGCCAACCACAACTGCGACCGCGCCCTGCAGCGCACGGTGCGCAAGTTGGGGCTGCACGACTTGGTGGATGTGGTCCTCACCTCGCAAACGGTGGAGCAGCGCAAGCCCAAGACCAAGCTGTTCGAGGTGGCGCTGAGCTATTGGGACGTAGCGCCTTACCAGGCCGTGGCCGTCGGCGACCGTCTCGACGAGGATGTGGCGCCGGCGCAGGACTTTGGGCTGCGCGCGGCACTCCTCACCCTGCACCCCCACCCATCCAACCAGCAGGCGGCGCGCCTGGTCATCCCCGATGCCAGCCTGACCGCCTGGGACTCATTCTTGCCGCTGCTGGCGCGCTGGCAGGCTGAAGATGCCGCGGGCGCGGACGATTTCTGGGCCGACCGCCTGCCGGCCGCGCCGCCGCCGCTAACGCCCGATTTTGACCCGACAACGCCGGCCTGAACCGGCCACCAGGAGCCAACCACCATGCAACGTGAATATCCATCCGCGCCCCTGCTGGGCGTCAGTGCGCTGATCTGGCGGCCGCAGACTGACCAGGTCCTGCTGATTCAACGGGCGCGCGAGCCGAACAAGGGGCTGTGGGCGTTACCGGGCGGGTTGGTGGAAGTTGGCGAGACGCTGGCCGCGGCCGTCGTGCGCGAGGTGTTCGAGGAAACCGGGCTTAACGTACAGGTTGGCCCGCTCGTGGCTGCGTTCGAGCCGATCCTGACCGACGAGCAGGGCCGCGTGCGCTATCATTTTGTCGTGTTGGATTACCTGGCCTTTTATCAGGGCGGCGAACCGGTCGCGGCCGATGACGCGGCCGCCATCGGTTGGTTCAGCCTGGATGAGCTGGCCGGCCTGCCCATGCTGGCCGACACACGCCAGGTCATTGCGCAGAGCTGCACCCTGACTGCAAATTAATCCCCTACAGCGATCGCGCATACTGGCGGTGCGTCTTGTAGAAATCCACGCCCAGGTCGCGCAACTCACGCTGCATGTTGTCGTTCGACACACTGATCTGCACCAGGTCGGCATGCTCGAACCCGCCCTCAACCAGGCTCTTTTGCATCTCACTGAAGAGGATGGCCATGCCGCCCAGGCCCCGGTACTTCGCCACGATGCCCGCGCCGTTGATATTCACCCATTTGCTGCGCTTGAGTTCACGCAGCAGGTCAATCCAGCCCACGGGCCACAGGTGACCGCCCGTGCGCTGCACCGCGGCCGAAACATCAGGATAGGCCAACAAAAAGCCAACCGCTTCATCCTCTTTCATCACGATCTTGACCAGGCGAGGATCGGCGTAATGCAAAATCTGATTGGCAATCGCCTGCATTTCATCCGCAGTCAACGGCACCCCGCCGCTGGTGCCGCCCAGTGCATTGTTGTACAGATCACCGAGTTGGGGCACCAGTTGCAGCAGCTCACGCCGGGTCTGAAAGCGCACGACGCGCAGCCCGCGCCGCTTCTGCACCAGTTCTGATACCTGGTGAATCTTCTCCGGAAATTTTGTGGCTGTGCTGAGGTAGCCGGAAAGCGAATCATCCAGGCGCTCGAAACCGGCCGCTTCGACCAGGGCCGGGTAATAGGCCGGATTGTAGGGGATGCCCAGGGCGGGACGGTGCTCGAAGCCTTCGACGAGCAGCCCAATACCGTCCAACGCGCTGAGGCCGCGCGGGCCTTTCATCTGCTCCAGGCCGCGGCGTCGCGCCCAGGCAAAGCCGTGTTCGAACAGGGCCAGGGCCACCGCGCGCTCATCAATACACTCGAACAGATAAAAGAACGCGCTGCGCTCGTGGTTGTAGGCATTGTAGTTGGCGTTGTCGAGCACGGCCAGGCGGCCGATGGTTTCATCATTGCGCCTCGCCAACAAGAAGATGGCGTCCGAGTGACGAAAGAAGGGGTGGCGCTCACGGTTCAACATCAACGCCGCGTCCGGCGCCAGCGGCGGCACCCACTGCGGCACATGACGATACAGGCGAAACGGCAAGCTCAGGAACTGCTGACGCCAGTAACGGCTGTCGGTGTCAATCTCCATGATGTCCAAACGGTCGGTCATGCTCGTATCCCTTTCCTGGGTAACTGGCTTGATGATTGATTCGTAAACTGAAGCAGCGGGATTGTAATGCAAGTCAGAGAGATGGGCAATTGGAGAGCGGAGATCAGAGATCAGAGACCAGAGAGCTACGTGGAGGGCGGTTGATTTGTGGTTGAAAGAGAGGAGAGAGGAGATCGAAGTTGTCTTGCGCGTCCGTGCGTCTGGTGTTACACTACTTGGGAGAGGGTGTTTGGAGTGATGAAGATTTGCGCAAGATTCGTGACGCGCTGCCGCCCGGCGCGGATTCGAACGTGCATCTGAGGAAATAAAAGGAGGTTGCCCATGCTGCAAACAGCAGTCATTTACGCTAATAAGCGCCAGCAACGCACGCTCAAGGGCCAGGTTTCGTCGGTGCTGACCACCTATGCCGATTCGATGCTGGTTGAAGTGACCGCCCAGCAGCTCGAGCGGTTGACAGACGACGGTTATTCCATCGAGGTGTTGGACGGCATTGATGAGATTGATGTCGGCGGGGAGATCATTGATACCTCTGTCTCCCCGCCGTCCATCTCGACCGCGGCCGTTGGCACACGCGGCGTATCAGCGATGGACGCGGTGCCGCACCATTACCTGGTGCAGTTCATCGGCCCCATCAAGGATGAGTGGCTGCAAGCCGTGGCCGAGGCGGGCGGCACCTTGCGTGAACCGCTGCCCTCGTATGCCTACGTGGTCGAGCTGTCCGAGGACGCGTACGAAACCGTACACCGTCTTGATTTTGTGCGCTGGATCGGCTATTACGAGCCTAGCCTACGGGTATCGCCCGACCTGCGCGAGAGCCTGGCGGAGCCGGTACGCCGCGGTGTGGGGCCGCAGGGACATGACGCCGCCACGGCCACCAGGGCGTTCAGGGGGACGGTCGTGGCCGAGCCGCCGGTGTCGGAGCCGCTCATCAGCACGTTCACCGTGAGCTTCTTTACGCCAGAATTGCTGCAAGCTGCGCTGCCGATCATCGAGGCCCTGGGGGGCAACCTGGGTGAAACGCCTGACGCCACCACGCACGTGATCAGCGTTTCGTTTGCACCGGGCACGACCGATCTGCAGGGGAAGGTGCTGGCCCTGGCCAGTATCCATGGCGTCAAATCGGTGGATCAGTTCTTGCTGCGACAGGTGCGTAACAACGTGGCCGTCCGCCTGATGCACGTGGTGGAGGTGGCGCCGCCGCACGCGCCGGGGTTGACCGGCAAAGGCGAGATCGTCGGCGTTGCCGACACCGGGCTTGATTCCGGGGAACCGGACAACATCCACCCCGATTTCGCCGGTCGCGTGGCTGCCATTCAGAGCTGGCCCATCTCGGCCGACTACAACAGCGTGATTCTGAACAAGGACGGTAATGATGGCCCGGCCGATCTCGATTCGGGGCACGGCACGCACGTGGCCGGTTCCATCCTCGGTTCCGGCGCGGCCTCGGCCAGCGACACTGAACTGATCCGCGGTGTTGCCCCCGAGGCAACCCTGGTCTTTCAGGCTATCGAACAGGGTCTGGAGTGGACGCCCGCCTACCGTCGGGCCTTTCAACAGCGCTACGGAAGGGCCCCCGCCCCTTTTGGACTCGCCGGACTGCCGGCTGACCTCTACGCCTTCTTCAACAAAGCTTACGAGGCTGGTGTCCGGATTCACAACAACAGTTGGGGCGGCGGCGCCTACGGCGCGTATGACAACTTCTCGGAAGCGCTCGACCGCTTCGTCTGGGAGCACAAAGATTTCGTGGTAGTCGTCGCAGCCGGCAATGATGGCGCCGACGCCGATCGCGATGGCAGGGTTGACCCGGGCAGCATTACGCCGCCGGCAACTGCCAAAAACTGCATCGCCGTGGGCGCGGCCGAAAGCACACGCAGCGGGTTGGGCTACCAGGCCACCTGGGGTCAGTTGTGGCCCGGTTACTATCCGCACGATCCGATCTGCCAGGACGGAACCAGCGATCACGAGGATGACGTAGCCGCGTTCAGCAGCCGCGGCCCCACCCGCGATGGACGCATCAAGCCAGATGTGATTGCACCCGGCACCAATATCGTCTCCACCCGCTCCCATCTGCTGGACGGCAACCACGGCTGGGGCGACTATCCGCCACTGCCGCACGATTACATGGTGAATGGCGGGACCAGCATGGCGACGCCGCTCACGACCGGCGCGCTGGCCTTACTGCGCCAATTTCTGCGCCAGCAGGGGCGCCGCAATCCCAGCGCGGCCCTGCTCAAAGCCCTACTGCTGCACGGCGCTGACTACCGCCCCTACCGCTACGGAACGCCCGCGGAGGGCACGCCCTATGATTTCGAACAGGGTTGGGGCCATGTGCATGTGACGAACTGTGTGCAACCGCCAGCCCCGCGCGTCATCAGTATGTACGAACGCACCCGCGGCCTGACCACGGGCCGTTCGGTGCGCCTGGCAGCCGTCGTCGCTGACAGCAGCCAGCCGCTCAAGGTGACGCTCGCCTGGAGCGACTACCCTGGTTCGGCCGGTCAAACCGCGAGCCTGGTGAACGACCTCGATCTGATTGTCACCTCGCCAAGCGGCCAAAACTATCATGGCAATCAGTTCACGGCCCCCTTCAACCGCGGCTTCGACCGCAAGAACAACGTGGAGATGGTGCTGCTCGCACAGCCGGCGCCTGGCCGCCACCTGATCACCGTGCGCGCCTACAACGTGGCCCGCGGTCCGCAGGACTTTGCGCTGGTCTGGTCGGGCGCGCTGGGCTGAGTGCGCTCAGCCCGCTGGCTGGTAGGCAGGCACGATGAACCAGAAGGAACTCCCGGCGCCCAATTGACTCTCGACCCCCACCACCCCGCCATGCGCGACCACGATCCGCTTGGCAATGGCCAGCCCCAGGCCGGTGCCGCCAAAGCGCCGCGTCTTGGTGCTGTCCACCTGGTAAAACCGCTCCCAGATGCGCGTCTGCTGGTCGGCCGCGATGCCGATGCCCTGGTCTTGGATTGTGACCTTGATGCCCGCCTGTGCGTCGTCGTCGCCCAGGCGGGCCAGCGCTGGCGCGGCCGTCACCCGGATGATGCCGCCGTTGGGGCTGAACTTGATGGCGTTAGCAAGCAAGTTATCGAGCACCTCGCCCAAGCGATCGGCGTCACCCAGAACCGGGGGCAAGTTCGGGGCGACCATCACTTCCATCTCGATGCCATGACTGAGCGCGGTCATGCGCGCGCTTTCGCCGCACGTCTGCACCAGGTCGGCCAGGTCAACCGGCTGCGGCTGGCGCGGCTCCATCTCCGCCTGCTGCATACTGATGATGTCGTTCACCAGACGCACCGTAGCGGCGGCGCGATCAGACACGATCGAGAGCGCCTCGCGCTGCTGCGGGTTGAGTGTACCCATCACGTCTTCCAACAGCAGGTCCACATAGCCGCACACGAAGGTCAAGGGCGTGCGCAGTTCGTGCGAAACCGTTTGCACGAACTCGTCTTTCAGGCGGTCGAGCTGCTTGAGCTCGGCATAGGCCACGGCCAATTTCTCGGCGCGCAAACGGGCATCCTCATACAGGCGGGCATTGACGATGGCCACAGCCACCTGGCCGGACAGCAGACTCACCACGCGCTGATCGTCCAGATTGAATGCACGCCCCGTATCGGTGTTGAAGATCGTCAGGACACCCAAAAATTCACTACCCCAGGTCAATGGCACGCCCAGGACCGAGCTAACAGGCACATCGGCAAAGGGTGTACTGCTGAAGTTGGCGTGATAGTCATTGGTCATGATGATCTGGTTGGACGCCAGGACGGCGCCGGCCAATCCTTCATGGCGCTGTAAACGCGTCCCAGAAAAATCGCCTGGCCAGGACGCCGGCTGCTGTGACACGCGTAACTCAAGCTGATCAAGCTCAGGCAAATAGATGTAAAGCCCCCCGCCCTGCGCATCCACCAGGGCAATGACCTGGGCCACGATGGTTTGCAAGAGCTGATGCAAATTGAGATTGCTCGCCAGCGCCAGCTCCACCTGACGCAGGGATTCGAACTCGCGCACGCGGCGCAGCGCGGTGGCGTGGAGCTGCGCGTTGTCCACGGCCACTGCAGCCTGGTCGGCCAGCATGGTGAGCAGCTGCTGATCCTGGCTGGCGATCGTCTGGCGGTCAAAAAAAGCGGTGGTGAAGACACCGAGGGCGCGGCCGGCCCGCATCAACGGGACGCCGGCAATAGACTGGGGCACAGTCGCTCGGTCGGCCCAATCGGCATAGAGTGGATGGTGATCGGCATGATCCACGACCACCGGCGCGGCCCCGCGCACGACCTGGTAGCTGAGGCCATGCGGCCGCAGGGTCGTCGTCACCGGGGTGCGGCGGCCATCCTGCCACAGGGCATGGCCAAAGGTAAAGCGATCCTGCGCCTGGTCGTACAGAAAGATGTGAATGTTGCCCGGTCGCATCAGAGCCATCGCGGCCGCCGCGATGGTGTCTAACACCTGTTTCAGGTCGAGGCTGCTGGCCATGTGCAGGCTGATCTCGCGCAGCAGCTCCAACTGCTGCACCTGGCGTGCCACGGTGTCGAACAAGCCAGCGTTGGTGATGGCAATGGCCAGTTGATTGGCCAGAATCAAGAGCAGATCGAGGTCATTGGTGGTCAACTGACCGGGCGCCGCGGACTCGACATTGATGACGCCCACCACCTGGTCGGCGCTGCGCACCGGAACGGCAATCTCCGAGACCAACGTGGGCGACTCACGCTGGAAATCGTGATCCAGGCTTACATCTTGCACAAACTGGGGTTGCCCGCTGCGCACGGCCCGCGCCATCACCCCGGTCGTCAGCGGCAGCTCCTGGATCAGGTGCTGCGGGTCATACCCCACCTGGTATTGCAGATGCAGACGCTCGCCCTCGGCACGATAGATGCTGACGAAGCTGTAACCGAAGACCTGCGCCAGCGTCTCGACCGTGCGCTTGTAAACCTCCTGCGGCTGCAGCGAGCTGGCCACCACGCTGCTGACCGAGTGCAGCGCCTTCAGATCTTGCGCAAAACGCCGGCTCTCCGAGAGTAGACTGGCGGTGTGCAACGCCATGCCCACCTGGTTGCCCAGGGTAGTCAGCAGATCAATGTCCTTCTGCGGGTAGAAATCGTCGGGGTGTCTCTCCCCCAACAACCAGATACCGCGACGCCTTTCCCCAATCGCCAGCGTCACTGCCAGCCTGACCCAACCCAGAACCTGCACTGATTCAGTGGCTTCACGGAAGCGGTAACGCCCCGCGTCGGCCAACACATCGTCCAGGGTGGACAGCGACCACTGGCCAGGCACGGCGACATTCTCGGCATAGACGAGTTCGACATTGACGTTGCTCTGCGCGGGCGGCCCATCGCGCGGGATGGCAACCAGGGCCGATTGGCGGATCAGGAGGCTGGGCATCACTTCGCGCACCAGCAGTTGTACCAAATCCTCAGGCGTCAGCGCCTGGGGGATGCGATTGGCGAAGGCGCGAATCAGATCGTCCGGGTCATGGGCAGTGCCGTAGGCCAGACGATCCACGAGGCGTACAAAACGCTGGCGCAGCGGCAAGGCCGCGATGACAAAAATGGCCGAGAAGACGAGGTAGGCCAGCAGGGCATTGGTGCTGAGGCGCAGCCAGCGCCCCAGGATCGAAAAGATGAACAGAAACGCCGTGCCGTACAGCGAAATGAAGCTGTAGGTGCTCAAGAGCCGGTTGGCGCGAAACTCCAGGGTGCCCAGGCGATGCTTGTAGGCAGCATAGGTGTAGAACAGGGGCAGCACCGGCAAAACCAGCGTGGCAAACGCCACAACGTTGACAGCCGGCGAATTGACATCAATCAAGATGGGAATCACCCACAGGATCAGGCCAGGGCCAAACGCCAGGGCCACACCGGCCAACATGAGGCGCGCGGCCACCCGGTCCGAAGGCGACATGGGATTGAGCAGGCGATAGATGATGAGAGCCAGGCTGGCCAGCACCGCCAGGGCATCGCCCACGATGTACGCGCGCGGAGGCGGCCAGGCCCACAGCTCGCACACGGCCAGGATCACAGGGATAAGATAAAACGGCGTCAGGGAAATCTGTGTACGCAGGCGCGGTAATGGGTTGGGCACGTGGAGATGCAGATGGACAAAAACGGGTATCATGAGCCATCCCGCCATGCGCACGACATAGGCCGAGCCGGCGAGATGCGTGTTCGAGGTAAAGCCGGCTACCAGCCAGGTAGCAATCAGGTAGTTGAAGAGTACCAACAGGCCCCAGCGCGCGTCACGCGGACGCAGGAAGAGCATGACGACAGTGCCAGCCAGCCAGAAAGGCAGCATGAACAGCAGATTGAACAGCACGATGTTCCAGACCTGGCCGGAAGTTCCAGGCATCTGCCAGTTGATCTGCACCGTCTGACCGTCCCGCTCCAGAATGACCGGCACCGGGTCGCCGGCTCGGTAGGCTCCAAACGGTACCAGCGCACGGTCGTTCGTGTACGCGGCATAGGTCAAGTCGCCAATTCGGAGCAAACGATCGCCGGGCAGCACCTGGAGTTGGTTTTGGCGGCACCAGTCGCGGGCGGGATCGCAGTCGTCGGTATCCAGCACAACCCAATCGTAGGTCAAGCTCAGGCCGGGATAGTGACCCAGCAAAGGATAGGCAAAGGTGTAGAGTAAGCAAATGCCCAGCATGGCCAGGGCCACAAACGCCAACGAGCCATCCAGCCGTAGGCCGGCGGCCGCTTGCCTGGCCCGCTGCGGGAGACTCCTGGGCGCCACGTGTGGTGCAGAATCAGAGCCTCGATCCACGATACACTCCCTAGATCATCAATTCGGGAGGGACTTCAAGCCCAAGCTGCTGCAACAGCGTACTCAGAGGAGCCATCTGCGCCGTCAGCGCCTGTTGAATCGGCTCGGGGTGGGGCAGATGCAGGTCAGCCAGGCGCTGCCGCGCGGCCTGATAACGCATCACCGCCTGGTACATGGCGTAGCTGACAGCGCCGCTGTCAATGAGGAGTTGTTGCGCCTGCCGCAAACTTGCCGGCTCAGCCACGCGTGACAGGAGATCCACAAAATACGCGCGCCCTTCATGCGGGGCCGACCGGGCATAGAGGATCAGCAGGTTGTTGCGCCCCTGTGTCCAGTCAGGCCCAGCCGGAACCTGCAAGGCATCTTCCAGGTCATCGAACAACTGCACGATCTCGCCCAGTTGCACGCCAATGGCATAGAGGGCGGTGACCACGTCAGGACTGGCGCCGCCGAGTTGGGCGCCCACCTGCAGGGCAGCGCCGTAGAACGGTGTGCTCTTCGCCTCGACGACCTTCCAATAGTCATCTTCGCCCTGGAAATTCTGCACATCGAGCCACTGGCCGTATGCCGTCTTCAGGGCCAGGGCCGCCAGGCTGCCCTGCACCGCCGCACGGAGCGACGCGCTGATGGGCGCCAGGTCAATCACACGGAAGGCCGCGGCTTGGAAGGCCAACGCCAGGTTAGCCGCCTGGCCGACGCCGATCCGCTGATGCTCGCCGCGAGGGTCTTCGTCCAGGAGATCATCGGCCAGAATGATGCTGATCTGCGTACAGGCAATGGCCGCCACGCCCGGCAGCGCGTCATCTTCCCCGCCGCCGACCGCCTGACAACCCAACACAGGCAGCAGCCAATCCATGCGCACCTTGTCGGCCGTGCGCGTCAAAATGGTTGCCATCTGCGGCCAGGCCGCAATCTCCGGAATGGCCAACAACAAACCCATGATGTGATCGTTCGTCATACGGCGCCTCCAGGCGAGCGGCTATGGAGTACAGGGCGCAGCACAGCTAACAAAACCATAGCGTGTGGGATACCCCACACGCTATGGTCTTATGAAATGGTTTGGCGCGCCACCCAGTAGTCCGGTTCGGCGGACCAACAAGGATCAGAGGTTCCACCCAGTCCACACGTAATATGGGCTGACACCCTTGGAGCTGCGCAGCGCAATGCGCTCCGGCCCCTGCACGATCTTCACCTGGCGCAGAGTAGCCATCAGTGGGCTATCCGGCTTGGATGACGTCATCATCGCATGAAAACGGTCAATTGACATCTGGCTGTGCATGATCTCTTGACTCCTTTCGTATGGAACATCGGACATCGGACATCGAACACGAGCGGCCACATGACCGCACTTGAGGTAGGGCAATATCATAATAACCGGTAAATCCATTTTTGTCAAAGATCAAAAAACGGGCGCCGAATTAACTGCGTTCATCCTCCAGCCAACCTTTGCCACTTTGCCCGCTGCCTTAACCTGCGGGCAGGGCCGCGCGCACCGCCGCGCGCACCGCCTGCGCCGAGTTCAGCGTCAGCACATGCGACGCCAGATCGCGCAGCGCCTGGCGGTTGAGTGTGCGCAGAAGTTGCTTGGCGGGTGGAATCGCAGCCGGGTTCATGCTGAACTCGTCCAGCCCAAGCCCAAGCAGGATGGGGATGGCGGTCAGGTCGCCGGCCAGCTCGCCGCAGACCCCCACCCAGCGTCCGTGGTCATGCGCAGCCGTAATCACCTGGGCAATCAGGCGCAGCACGGCCGGGTGCAGCGCATCGGTCAGATACGCCACACGCGGATTACCCCGTTCGGCCGCCATGGTGTACTGCGTCAGGTCGTTCGTGCCGATGCTGAAGAAATCAACCGCGGGCGCCAGTTTGTCGGCCAGCACAGCCGCCGCCGGAATCTCGATCATGATGCCAACCTGCAGATCGGTGGGCGCGGGTACGCCGGCCGCGGCCAGGTCACGCTGCGCCTTGTCCAGCCAGCCGCGCACCATCACCACCTCGTCATAGGTGGCAATCATCGGGAACATGATGCGCACACGCCGCCCCACGGCCGCGCGCAGCAGGGCACGCAGTTGCGGCTCGATCAGATCGGGGCGCTCCCGGTACAGGCGCACAGCCCGTGTTCCCAAGAACGGGTTGTCCTCATGCCCCAGGGCGATATAGGCCAGTTCCTTGTCGCCGCCCACATCCAGGGTGCGCACGACAATGGGCCGCTGCCCCATCACCGCGAAGATGGCCTGGTAGATGTCGGTCTGCTCGGCTTCCGACGGCGCCACCACGCGATCGAGATACAGGAATTCGGTGCGCAGCAGCCCCACCCCTTCGGCGCCCGCCGCCACCGCGGCCAGGGTATCGGTCACACTGCCAACGTTGGCGACCACTTCGACATGCACGCCATCGGTGGTCACCGCGGCCTGCTGGCTGGTTGCTGCGGCCTGCTGACGGGCATCCAGCCAGGCGCTGCGCCGCGCTTCCCAGGTCGCCACCGCGCCCGCCGCCGGTGCGATGATGACCTCGCCGCTGTCGCCATTCACCACCATCAACGTATCGGTGGGCACGGTCAACACGCGCGCGCCCAAACCAACCACGGCCGGAATGCCCAACGTGCGCGCCAGGATGGCGCTGTGCGAGGTGGAACCGCCCCGCGCCGTACACAGGGCCAACACCTGACTGCGATCCAGGTTGGCGGTGTCACTCGGCGCCAGGTCGTCGGCCACCAGGATGGCCGGCGCATCCAGGCTGAAGGTGGCGCGCTGGCCGGCCAGCGCCAACAGCACCTGGCGACCCACATCGCGCACATCGGCCGCGCGTGCCTGCAGATAGGCATCGTCCAGCGCCGCGTAGGCAGCAGCCGTTGTTTCGATGATGTCGTGCCAGGCCGCCTCGGCGCTATCAGCCTGCCCGAAGATGGCCGCTTGCGCTGGCTCCAACAGCGCCGGGTCATCCAGGAACAGCAGATGCGCGTCAAAAATGGCGGCTTCGGCCGCCGCGCCCTGTTGCCACAGGCGCGCGTGCATCTCCTCGATGTTTTGCCGCGCCACCTGCCTGGCGCCTTGCAGGCGCTCCCACTCGGCGGCCGGGTTGCTCACCCCCCGCTGACGCAGCACCACCGGCGGCACGGTCGGCTCGAAGCGCCGGACAGGGCCAATGGCAATGCCTGGCGCGGCCGCGATGCCTTGCAGGGACCGCAGCGGCTCGTCCAGGTCGGCCGACGCCGCTGTGAGCGCGGGCGCTGCGCTCACAGCGGCGTCGGCCGAGGGCGCTGCGCTGTCCACAGGCGTGATGCCGTCGCCAAAGCCTGTGTCTGCCAACTGCGCCAGCGCGGCCAGCGCAGCCTCAGCATCCGCTCCACTGGCGCCGATTTCGATCTCATCGCCCTGGCGGATGGCTTGCGTCGCCACCAGGTTGATGCTGCGCGCATTGACCGCAGGCCCGCCGCGGGTCACATTGCGCACCGTCATGCTGCTGGCAAAACGCCCCACAGTCCGTACGAACAACGCGGCCGGTCGGGCATGCAGTCCCAGGCGATTGCGCACCGTCAGGCGCAGTTGGATCACGCGCTCCGTGGTGCTGACAGGGGACGACACGACAGGCCCTGCGATCTGAACGCCCAGATGCGTGGCTTTGGGCAGCAGGGCGCTGCGCGCTTCGGCCGCGGTGACGGCCAGGGAACTGCCCAGGCCGGCCTGCACGGCTGCAGCCAGCGCGCCCTCCACCAGGGGGGCTTCGCACAGGAGAACCCGCTGCCGCGTCTCTTCGGTTACAAACTCAAGCGCCATTTCGGTGCTCAAAATGGCGCTGCCCAGGTCCATCAGGACCAGGACGCCGTCGGGGCCATCCACCGCTTCGATGGCCTGCTGCACCATGAAGGGGTCGGTGCCCAGCGCATGGTCGGGGCCATCCAGGCCGCCGGCCGCCGCAATTTTTACGCCAGGGGCCGCCATCTGGCGCGCCAATTCCAGAACGCCCTGGGCAAGGAAATAGCTATGGGATACGATGACGAGGCCAACCATAGAAACCTCTCGTGTGAGATTGTGGCTGGTAGGCGGAGACGATGCAACGAACGGATCGCCCCCGACCGTTCAGGACCAGCGGGAATGATCTAAGCGAGTGCGGCCACCAGTTCCCGGCAAAAGTAGGGGATGTCGGGCACGACGCGCCCCCACACCAGGTTGCCATCGCGGAAGGCCGCTTCATCCACCCAGGTCGCGCCGGCGTTCAGGAGATCATCCTTGATACCCAGGCTGCCGGTGCTGCGATGCCCGCGCACGATGCCGGCCGAGATGCCGACCAGGCCGGCGTGGCAGATCATGCCGACGATCTTGCCCTGCTCGTACACCTGGCGCACCAGGGTCGTGACGGCGGGATAGCGGCGCAGCTTGTCGGGCGCCCAGCCGCCGGGCACGATCAGGCCATCGAAAGCGGACGCCTGCACGTCGGCCGCCGCCACATCGGTCATTGCGGTCAGCGCGCCCGTCTTACTCTTGACCGTCTTGCCGGCTGTGATGCCGACGACGGTCACGCGGGCGCCCTCTTCCTGCATGCGCATCAGGGGCACCCAAAACTCCAGGTCCTCGAATCCTTCTTCAAGCAGGATGGCAATCCGCTTGCCTTCAAGTCGCAGTGTCATAACGATATCCTTGTTAGTAGGGGCGCACCCTTGCGGTCGCCCACGCGGGCAGGCGCAAGGCCATGCCCCTACCCCAAATTATTGAGAAGATGCGTGGTCGCAGGTGGGCGCCCGGCCGTCACGCCATTCAGGCGCGATTTCAATCACTGGCCCTGCAGGCGGGGCAGTCGAGAACTTCCGCCGTCTGCTGGAGCAGCGCCGCGGTCAGGCCGGCCGCGGGCAGCGGCTTGAACCCGACGGCGCCGCAACGGCAGGCATACCAGCCGCCGGCCACTGAGTTCCAGGGCACGCCGGCGGCCAGTTCGATCAACTCCACGCCGAGGCGCCAGCGTGCGTTCGTGATGAGATGCCGGCAGCCCGCGCGGCGCAGACGATCGGCGTAGGCGGCCAGGTGCGTGCAGTGCCGCATCAACAGAACGGCTGTGGTGATGCCCGCCGGCAGCGGCCAGGTGAGCGCATCCGCGCAGATCGCAGTCAGGTTGGCCGGTGGGGGCGTCGAGCCGGCCCGGACCAGCACAGCGGCCTGCCGTTCCAGCGCAATCACCTGGCGGCACTGCTGCGCCATGCGCCGCGCCAGGCGCAGATCACCGGCGCCGATGTCCAGCACCACATCGTCCGGCCGCAGGAGCGCCAGGGCGTCCACATACGTGGCTTCGTCACAGGGCGCCCAGGCGCTTTCCCAGTCCGCCGCCGTCCACGCGCCCCTACTTCCTACTTCCCACTTCCCACTTCCCACTTCCTACTTCCTACTTCCCACTTCCCACTTCCCACTTCCTACTTCCTACTTCCTACTTCCCACTTCCCACTTCCTACTTCCCACTTCCTACTTCCCACTTCCTACTTCCTACTTCCTACTTCCCACTTCCCACTTCCCACTTCCCACTTCCCACTTCCCACTTCCTACTTCCTACTTCCTACTCATGCAGCGGCCGGCGTTTCTCCAGGTCGTACAACCCATACGCAGCGGCCAGAACTTCGATCGGATGGCGGCTGGGCTTGTGGGTGCCATGCTCCAACTGCCAGCGGCACGTTTCGGAGTCGCAGGCGGTGATGGTGGCCTCCTCGCCCTGCTCGCGCACGAAGCGGAACAGCTCTTCGCCCACATCCATGCCGATCTGATATTTCTCCACCTTGTAGCCATAGGTGCCGGCGATGCCACAGCAGGGGGCGTGGCTGTCACGCACATCCAGGCCGGGGATCATCTCAAGGATCTCGAAGGCCGGCTTGCCCACGCGGTGCGCCCGATATTGGCAAGGCGCGTGATACGGTAAGACCATCTCGATATTCTTGAAATCGGTTCTCAGCTCGCCCTTGTCGGCCAGTTCGATCAGCCACTCGAAGATGTCCCAGGTGCCCATCTTGAGCTGTTCGCTGGCTGCGTCCTGCATGTCCAGCAGTTCGGGCGCCTCTTCTTTGAGAGTCAAGGTGCAACTGGTGCTGGTGCCCACGACGGGGTAGCCCTGGGCGGCGTAGTCGGCCAGGTAACCGACGTTGTGCTCGTGAAGGCCGCGCGCCGCCTTGAATTCGCCGTTGCTCAGCATCGGCAGGCCGCAGCAGTTCTGCGGCGGCACGATCACCTCGTAGCCATGATGCTCGAAGACCAGGACGGCCGCCTTGCCGATGAACGGCTCGTAGTACATCGTGGCGCAGCCGTGGAAGTAGACCACCTTCTTGTCTGAGGCCAGGCGCTGGCCGGCGGTGCGCTTCATCCAGTCGCCGAAGGTGCCCTCCGTGCTCCAATGCGGCAGCGGCGCCTGGCGCGCGATGCCCATCACCTTCTCGGCCATGAAGCGGCTGAAGGGGTTGTGCATCGCCAGGTTGGCCAGGGCCGGCGCGTAGCTGCCCACCTTGCCCAACATCTCGTTGCGGCCCAGGAGACGATTGCGCAAGGGGATGCCGTGTTCGGCCACCATCTGCGCGCGGGCGCGGGCGTTGATCTCGGCAATGCGCACGCCGGTGGGGCAAACCTCATTGCAGACGCGGCAGCCGGAGCAGTAGTCCACCGAATGATCGGGCGAGTGGGGCTGGCCGTTCTCGCGGAAGCGCTGCGCCTGCGGCCCGGAATACTTGGGGCCGTGGAACTGATCGGTCACCGCGGCCACCGGGCAGTAGCTCGTACAGATGTTACATTTGATACACTCGTCGAGCGATTCGCCGACCGAGTGCCAGGAAATCGTGTGCATAAGGATAGTCCGTGTTCGTAAAAGAAATTCAAGCGCCAGGCCAGCGGCCCTACGCTGCCTGCAGGAGTCGCGTCGCCGCGGCGCGACCGCTGGCAATGGCAACCCCTTCCAGGCTGCGCTCCTGAATGTAATCCCCGCCGGCCAACAGACCGCCGGCCGCCCACAGGTTGCGATAAACGGGGGTCCCATCGCCCTTGAGCGGCTGCCAATCGCCATTCACCGCCACACCACCGCGGAAAACCGGGTGCCCCTGCGGATCCAGAAACTGCGACTGGAACCACTGATGACGCTGCTGCGGCACGGTCAACGGCAGGTCGAAGATCACTTCCCACACCCGGCCCAGGTGATTGCTGTTGAAACCGCCGCCCAGGATGCCGCCCGTCGCCAGCAGATACTTGGCCGCGCGGTGCTTCAGCGGCCGCGCACTGGTAGAAGTCTCCACCCACTGAATGTTTCCCGCGTCCCCCTCTGCGTCCCCCTCTGCGTGGAAGCCAATGCCCTCCATGCCGATCTCGACCCGCACGCCCAGCGCTTCCACATGCTTGCGCAAGGCCGCATGCAGGCGAATGCCAGGCACGCTGGGCGGCAGGGTGGGGATTTCAAAGATGACGGCGCCGGTTTGGGTGCGCAAATCATCCAGCACACCCAGGTGATTGGCCAGGCCCAGGATAGCCGGCAGGCCGATGCGCTCCCCCGGCTTGAGCAGGCGCTTGAGCTCAGCCGCCAGTTTGGCGGTGACCCGCGGGTTATCCAGGCCATGAGCCAACTGCACGCTGTTGCGGTCATGCTGGCTGTTGAGCAGGCTCAGGGGCAGGAAGGCCGCACGCGCGGCAAAGCCCTGCTTGTTCAGGTTGGCCGCGATCAGTTCGGGGTAGAAGTCGCGCATCCCCTGAAAACCGACGATCAGCATCGGTTCCGGCCGGCTGAGATCGCCGCCGCGCTGGGCGCGTGGCGCCAGGAACGCGGGTCGCGGCGCGCCGACGGGCGATGGCAGCAGCAGGTTGCCGCCGTTGGCGCTGCCTTCGTAGGGCACGCCAAGCTCATGAGTCAGGGCCACGAAAGAATCGAGCGCGCTGGCAACGCCCTCACGGCCGAGCAGGCTGTAGGGATGGGGGGCCGGCACACCGGCGATCGCATCCAGCGGGCGCTGCACCAACGCGGGCGCGGCGCCCTCAGCCGCCGGCGCATAGCCGAGCACATCCACGGTGCCCGCGGCCCAATGCGTGGCGCTCAAGCCTTTGGCGATGAGCCGCACCCGTGCGCCGGCCTGCGCAGCGGTGATAGCGGCCTGGAGGCCGGCCAGTCCAGCGCCGATTACAAGTAGATCAAGCATGGTCGCGCTCCGTTTTCTCGTTCGGCGTGGTGTCGAACCGCCAGAACGTGCTCAGCGGGCCTTGCCGGTCGCCGTCGGGCAGATGATCGGCATTCAGCAGGCTGAGGTAGATCAGTTCATCCAGGCGTTCCTGCTTGAGCTGCTGCGCCCACAGGATGGGCGTCAGCCCTTTCCAGCGCTCTTGCAGGAAATCGCGCAAGAGCAGGTTGGCATCCTCCACTGTAATGGCCTGATTGGACAGCGGCGAAGGGGCCGCGGCCGCCGCGCCGTTGTTATGCGCGGGCGACTGCAGGTAGGCCACTTCCCACGTGGCGTCCCTTGCGCTGACTTGCAGCGGTGGGCGGGCATCCGCTTGCTGCTTGCTGCCCAGCTCGTGCAAGATGCCGCAGGCGCGATAGGTGCAGAAGCCGCCCTGGCAAGGCCCCATACCCAGGCGCACATCACGGCGCAGATCGTCCAGTGTCACCAGGGGATTGCGCCGCACGGCATTCTCGACCATCGTGCGCGTCACCAGCTCGCACTCGCACACCAGTTCGCCCTGCAGCTTGAGGTCTTCGACTTCGTGCAGGCGATGTCCCAGCCAGTAGTGCCCCTGCTCGATGCCTGGCACGACCGTCTCGGCCGTCACGCATGGCTGGCGCACGCCAATCTGCTCGCACGCGGCGTCCACGGCTTTTTCAGCCATCAGGCGGAAGGTGGTCCACTTGCCGCCGGTCATGGTGAGGAAACTCTGGACGCCATCACGATTGTTGTGGCGCAGCAGAGTGAAGGCGCGCGTGGCATCGCGACTGGAACCGCTGTAATGTTCCTGATAGAGGGGCCGCACCCCGGCCCATGTGCGCACCACACGGGCTTTGGAAATGGAAGGAACCAGCTTCTCGCCTTCGCTCAACATCAGATAGACTTCCCACGGTTCGATGCGCAGGTCTTCAGGGTTGGTGACGCGTTCGTCCGTGGTGCCGATGACGGCCACGGTATGAATCGGCACGATGATATCGCCATCGGCCGGTTTTTTGCAGCGGTTGATGACTGTGTTGACGACACGGTGGTTCATAGCCACCAGTGTGCCCTTGCCGGGGATCACATCCACGCGGATGCCAGCCATCTTGGCAAGCTGACCGGCCCACGCGCCGGTGGCGTTGACGGTCATGCTGGCGTGAATCGCCATCTCTTCGCCGGTGGTCACATTGCGCACCTGCGCGCCGGCCACGCGGCGGTTGCCATCGCCGCCCTCCAGAAGAAGGGCGATCACTTCATGGTAAACGAGGGTCTGCGCGCCAACGCGTTGCGCGGCCTGGGCCGTGGCGTGCGTGGACAAGAAGCTGTCCGCGGCGCCATCGGGCACTTCGAAGACGCGGCTGATGCGCTGGTTCAACAGCGGCTCACGGCGCAGCGCCTCGGCCACGGGGATTTCGGCGCAAGGCACGCCGCACTTCTCACATGCGGCCTTGAACAGATCAGGGTATTCCCCCTCATCTTCTGGCGTCACAACAAAGAAGCCGCTGGTATCTTCGATGCAATGGGCATGGGTCTTGCGCAGGATGCGGTTTTCGGTAATGCACTCCACCGCGCTGCCAGGGTCCTTGACGACATAGCGGCCGCCGCTGTGCAACAGGCCGTGGTAGCGCCCGGTGGTGCCATGGGTTAGGTCGCGTTTCTCCACCAGGATGACCTTGAAGCCACGGAGTGCCGCATCCCAGGCAATTCCCGTACCGGTGGCGCCACCGCCAATCACGAGAATGTCAGTATCTAGACGTTTCATAGAAAAATCTCATTCCTGAATGGTTACGATGAAAAAAGACCGAAGGGGCACAAGCACCCTTCGGTCTTTTCACCCTACGTCGTAAGTCCTGAAGGGCGCAGGTCGCAGACACGATGTCTGCCGGACGGCCCATTTTCGGTGCTCACTGGTTCCGCAGGCCACTAACAGCACGTGGTGCGCAGTCCACGGACCGGCACAAGTGTCAGGGAGGGCAGGCGGCAGGCCCACCCTCTCCCCCTCTCCCCCTCTCCCCCTCCCCCTCGTTGAACGAGGGGGAGAGAGGAAAAGAGAACGTTAGGCGATCCAATCGAAGGTGCGGGTGACGGCCTTCTTCCAGTTGGCATACTGCGCCGCGCGATGGTCCGCATCCATGTTCGGCTGCCATTCCTTGTCCTTGCCCCAGTTCGCGCGCAGGTCCTCGACCTTGGCCCAGAAGCCGACGGCCAGGCCGGCGGCGTAGGCGGCGCCCAGGGCTGTCGTCTCGGCCACGGTTGGGCGGATGACAGGGACGCCGAGGATGTCGGCCTGGAACTGCATGAGCAGTTCGTTGAAGACCATGCCGCCGTCCACCTTGAGGGCAGTCAGCGCGACGCCGGAGTCGTTGTTCATGGCATCGAGCACTTCACGCGTCTGGAAGGCGGTGGCCTCCAGGGCGGCGCGGGCGATGTGGCCCTTGTTGACGTAGCGGGTCATGCCGACGAGCGCGCCGCGGGCATCACTGCGCCAGTAGGGCGCAAACAGGCCAGAGAACGCGGGCACGAAGTAGATGCCGCCGTTGTCTTCGACGGTCGCGGCCAGGGCTTCGACATCCGAGGAGCGCGAGATGAGGCCCAGGTTGTCACGCAGCCACTGCACCAGCGCGCCGGTGATGGCGATGGAGCCTTCCAGGGCATAGACGGCCGGTTCGTCACCGATCTTGTAGCCCAGGGTGGTGAGCAGGCCGCTCTTGCTCGGAACGGGCGTGGTGCCGGTGTTGAGCAGCATGAAGCAGCCGGTGCCGTAGGTGTTCTTGGCTTCGCCAGCGCTGAAGCAGGTCTGGCCGAAGAGAGCCGCCTGCTGATCGCCCAGGTCGCCTGCCACAGGGATGCCGGCCAGGGCGCCCTTGGCGCTGCCATAGACCGCGCTGGAGGCGACGATCTTGGGCAGCATGGCGCGTGGCACGCCCATGACGCCCAGAATCTCATCATCCCAGTCGAGGGTGTTGAGGTTCATGAGCATGGTGCGACTGGCGTTGGAGACATCGGTCACATGCACGCCGCCGTCGGTGCCGCCGGTCAGATTCCAGATGACCCAGGTGTCAATGTTGCCGAAGATGGCATCGCCGGCTTCTGCGGCTGCGCGCACGCCCGCGACATTGTCGAGAATCCAGCGCACCTTGGGGCCGGAGAAGTAGGTCGCCAACGGCAGGCCCACCTGGGCGCGGAAGCGATCCTGACCACCATCGGCTGCCAGGGCGTTGCAGATATCGGCCGTGCGCGTATCCTGCCAAACGATGGCATTGTAGTACGGCTTGCCGGTGTTGCGATTCCACACGACGGTGGTCTCACGCTGATTGGTGATGCCGACCGCGGCAATGTCGGCCGGGTCAATATTGCCCTTGGCCAGGCCGCCCTTGACAACTTCATCGACGCGGGTCCAAATCTCCATCGGATCATGCTCGACCCAACCCGGCTTGGGATAGATCTGCTCATGTTCCTTCTGGTCGAAACAAACAACTTTTCCACTGTGGTCGAACACCATGAAGCGGGTGCTGGTGGTGCCCTGGTCTATCGCTGCTGCATACTTAGCCATGTACGAATCCTCCTTTGGATTCCGAAACTATGTAGATGACAGACTCTATGGCCTGTCCGGATCGAGCGTGATCTTATGAGTTTGCCCAGGTTTCGGCGGCGCACTTCAAGATCAGGAAGGTCGAAGTGGCGCCAGGGTCCTGGTGCCCTGCACTGCGTTCGCCCAAATAGCTGGCACGTCCCTTGCGTGCCACCAGGGGGATCGTCGCTTTCATGCCTTCTTCGGCGGCCTGAACAGAGCGTGTCAGGGCCAAACCGATCGTGGCGTTCTGCACGACCGCATCCTTGAAGGCTTCGAGGGCTGGCGTCAGGGCATCTACCATCGTCTTATCGCCGAGAACGGCCCTGCCGCGCATAACAACGCCATTGACCGCGGCTTCCAGCGCGGCGCCCCAGTCGGCGGCCGAGAGGTCTTGTTTACCGACCGAGACCGCGCCTGCCTGCATGAAGAAGGTGCCATAGAGCGGCCCGCTGGCGCCTCCGACGGTGGAGACTAACGTCATGCCGACCGTCTTGAAGATGGTGCCGATGTCTTTGTCGCTGACGGCGGGCAGCTTGGTGAGGACGGCCTGAAAACCACGCGTCATGTTGGCGCCGTGGTCGGCATCACCAATGGCCGAGTCGAGTTGGGTGAGGTAGTCCTTGTTTTCAGCGAGCACGCCAGCAACGTTCTTGATCCAGTCGAGCACATCTTGACGCGAGATTGTCATGGTCACCTGTTAATGCTGTTTAATGCAACGAGTTTGCAAGACTCATACACCCCAGCGCAGGCCCACGGTCTTCACCGGTGCGTCCCACAGCTTGAGGAGGTCAGCATCCAGCTTGAGCAACGTGATCGAGCAGCCGGCCATTTCGAGGCTGGTGATGTAGGAGCCGATCAGGTTGCGCGCGATCTTGATACCGTGGCTCTCGCAGATCTGCGCCAGCTTGCGATAGACGACATACAGTTCGATGAGAGGGGTGCCGCCCATGCCGTTGACAAAGGCCAGGACTTCGTCACCCGCCTGGAAGGGCAGGTCCTCGATGATTGGCTCGGCCAGCATCTCGGTGATTTCGTCGGCCGTGGCCAGCTTCATGCGCTTGCGGCCTGGCTCGCCGTGGATACCGACGCCGATTTCCATCTCATCTTCAGGCAGATCGAAGGTGGGCTTGCCGGCATGGGGCACGGTGCAGGAGGTGAGCGCCATACCCATGCTGCGGCCCCAGGCGTTGACTTTGCGACAGACATCGGCCACTTCTTTGAGAGAGCGACCCTCTTCCGCGGCCGCGCCCGTGATCTTCTCGGCCAGGACGGTGATGCCAACGCCACGACGGCCGGCTGTCCAGAGGCTATCCTTCACAGCCACGTCGTCGTTGGTCACTACCGCCTCGACCTCGATGCCCTCTTCACGCGCCAATTCGGCCGCCATCTCGAAGTTCATGATGTCGCCGGTGTAGTTCTTGACGATGTGCAGCACGCCCGCGCCGCCATTGACGGCCTTGGTCGCTTCCAGCATCTGATCGGGCGTGGGGCTGGTGAAGACCGCGCCGGGGCAGGCCGCATCCAGCATACCCATACCCACGAAGCCACCATGCATCGGCTCATGACCGGAGCCGCCGCCAGAGATCACGCCCACTTTGCCCTGCACCGGTGCATCGGCCCGTACAATAAAGTTCGGGTCATAATGCACTGTCACCAAGTTCGAGTGTGCGTAGACAATCCCTTCCAGTTCCTCGCGAACGACATCTTCGGGTTTATTGATCAGTTTCTTCATATAGCCATTCCTTTCATCACAGCAATCGCCTCAACACGCTGGCACGGTCACGAATCAGGGGGCCTTGCGAAGGCCTGAAGTCAGGCCTTCACAAGGGAAAAGCGCCGAGGGTTAGAAACTGCCGAGTCCTGTGTACAGGAGGGCCGCAATGACAGCACCGACGATGGGGCCGACCACGGGAATCCAGGAGTAGCCCCAGTCGCTGTCACCCTTGCCTGCGATAGGCAGGACGAAGTGCGCAATGCGAGGGCCGAGGTCACGAGCCGGATTGATGGCATAACCGGTGGTGCCACCGAGCGCCAGACCGATCACCCACACGAGGAAGGCCACGGGGATAATGCCCAGAGCGCCCATGTTCAACGGCACGGCCGAGCCAGACGAATCCATCACGGCGCCCTTGATCGCCAGGATGCCGAACACCAGCGCGAAGGTGCCGATGATTTCAGAAACCAGGTTCCAGGTCATGCTGCGAATGGCCGGGCCGGTCGAGAAGACGGCCAACTTCAGGCCAGTATCCTTGGTCTCGGCCCAGTGCGGGAAGTAGTGCAACCAAACCAGGGTGGCGCCAATGAAGGCGCCAATGAATTGGGCAATAATGTACGGGAAGACATTGGCCCACGCAAACTTACCAGCCACGGCCAGACCAATCGTGACGGCCGGATTCAAGTGCGCACCGCTGACGCTCGCCACCGAATAGGCGCCCACAAAGACCGCCAGCGCCCAGGCTGTGGTAATGACAATCCAGCCGGCGTTTTTACCCTTGGTCTTGGCCAACAAAACGTTGGCCACCACACCATCACCCAACAGGATCAGCAACATCGTGCCAATCACTTCACCCATAAACGGAGACATTGTGAAAGTTCCTCCTACCTTGTCTGATGCGATATTTGCTGCCTCGCAGGCAGCTCGAGATCGAACGACTCTCATGAGGGAGCGTACCTACCTCGATGCGCGCGGGGTAAGGCGCGTCGAGTCACAAGCTAGCGCAGGGTTGTGTGGGGTGTGACAGTCCTCCTTTCTCATGGTCGCCTTGCTCGGAACAAGGCTTGGCACGACGCGGCTCCAATTAATGAGACCAGCCACGAACCGCCTGGGGTGCATGTCACTTTGCCGGTATGACCCAGCCCATGCCTTAAGCGGTTTCCGAAAAAATCACACGACGATCAGATTAGCACAGCGTGACCGCAGTGTCAATCAATTGGATAATTTTTGTTTCAAGGTGAAACGGAAATTGCGACAACTGTTCAATTCTGAAACAGAGGGATGGTACCAATTACCCATCGGGTTGAAAGTGGTGCGCGGTCAGGTTGAAGAAGCGCATCTTGCGCCATAACGTGGTGCGGCTGATGCCGAGCAGGTGCGCCATTTCGGTCAGATTGCCGTGCGTGGCCCAGCCGGCGCGAATGAGCGCCTCGCGGTTCCATTCATCCATGTTGAGCACCGGTTCGGCTTTTTCGCGCGTGGGCACGATGACCGCGCCGCGGCGGACGCTCTCCGGTAAATGGGCCACGTCAATGGGCTGACCGCTGGCTACCAGGCTGCTGGCGCGCTCCAGGGCGCTCTCCAGTTCGCGAATGTTGCCTGGCCAGGGGTACTTCTTCATCAGGTGCAGCGCCTCCGGCGTGACCGTGGCCGCATTGGCCGCATTGGCCGGCTGACTGGCGCGCATGCGGCCCAGGATGGTCTCTATCAGTTCGGGTAGATCCTCACGCCGCTGGCGCAGTGGCGGCATGTCAATCACGATCGAGCTCAGGCGATAAACCAGGTTGGCCTGAAACGCGCCCTCGGCCACCAGGCTGTCCAGATCGGTGTCGGTGGAGGAAATCACGCGCACATTGACCGGAATGACGCGGGTGCCGCCCAGGCGCATCACCTCGCCGGTTTCGATCACGCGGCCGAGCACGGAATGGAATTCGAGCGGGATCGTCTCTACTTCGTCCAGGAACAGGGTGCCGCCGAAGGCCAGCTCGAACTTACTGGGGCGCCCTTCGACGCGTGCGCCGCTGAAGGCGCCGCTTTCATAACCGAGGAACTCACTCAGAAACAGGTCACGCGGGAAGGCCCGGCAGTTGACGGCAATGAAAGGCCCGTTGGCGCGGCTGCTGGCGTTGTGGATGGCGCGCGCCACGACGTGTTTACCCACCCCTGACTCGCCCTGCAACAGGACGTTGCCGCGGCCGCGTGCGGCGCCGCGCGCCTGATTGCGCACGCGCTGGATGTCGGCCGATTTGCCCTTGAGATCGTCGAAGGTCATCGCGGCCTGCGCGCCGGACAGGCGATAGAAGATCTGGTGAATCTGCTGAATGGGCTGCAGCGTCGCCAGAAAGCCGATCGGTGGCGCGTCGCCAATGCGAATTGGCTTCAGATTCAACATGCAGTAGACCGGGCGTCCGTTGACCAGCAGATGAGCCTCGACATCGCGCAACGGCTTGCCAAGCTCCATCGCTTCGCGTAGGTCGGCCGGCGCCTGCACATAGCGCTGCAAGGGGTGCCCGACGACGAGGCGCGGGTTGAGGGTCAGCAGCTCGGCCGCCTGCCGATTCATCTGCGTGACGATGCCGTCGCGATCCCAGGCCAGCACCCCATCCGCGATGGATTCCATCGTCGCATTGAGCAGGGTCAAATGGGCGTTGGCATCCAGGTGCATCACGTCGGCGGCCAACTGGTTTTCCAGGGCGCGCGCGCCGGCCACGACGATGCCGGTCGCATGGGAATGACTCATGCTGCCCAGACCGAGGATGCCCAACACGCCGATGGGTCGTCCACTGGGCTGAAAAATGGGCGCGGCCGCATCCACGAGATGATGAAAGCAGGCCAGGAAATGCTCCGCGCCGACCACCTGCGCCGGCATACGTTCGGCCAGGACCAGGGCGAAGGCATTGGTGCCCACGCGCCCCTCATCCCAGTAGGTGCCGGGAGTCAGCCCCAGGCGGGTGGCCTCTTCTTCCATGTGGGCGTCGCCCAGGGTGAGCAAAACGCAGCCGGTGTTATCGAGCAGCACCATCAGACTGCGGTCGCCCTCGATGACCTGGAAGATGTCTTCCATCACCGGGCGCGCAATGGCCAGGAGATCGAACTGGCTGATGAGCAGGCGGCGCAGGGCCTGTTCATTCAGGCGGGCTAACTGAGGTTGGGCAAAGGGGTTGAGCAAGGGAGCACAGCGGCGCCAGGAACTGACCACCACCGGGTCCACCGCGTCCGGCTGCGCGCGCGTTTCGATAAATGTGCGCCAGCGCGCGGTCAAGATCTGCAGGTCAAGTGGATACGAGGTTGGTTGCATAGGTCATGGACCGTTCAGTGATCAAAAGAGAGCCTGCGTCAGGCGCGGCGGCGATGGTTCAGCGCCGGAAGGGCAGCAGGAGCAGGGCGGGCAGGCAGCCCTTATGCGGCGAGGGCGCCGGGTGAACGCCGCCGCTGCCTGTTCCACCGGGCGGCGTTGGCTGACCCACATGCAGCAGGCGGGCGCTGAGCTGGCCGGCTGCGTCATAGTCCACGCGCACAAAGGCCAACTGGCGCTGGTTGGCATAGGTATCCGGATGACGGAAGAGGTCTTCCCACTGCGCCGGGGTGGCATGAGAAAAATCAGCCGCGCCGATCCAGGCGCCGCTGTTGATGTAGGTGGCCCCATCCGTCAGGGGGAAAGTTTCTGACACGTGGGTATGACCAAATGTCACCAGGCGCGCCTGGGTTTCGGTGGCGATGCGCTGGGCTTCGCTGCGCAGGCGCCGCCGATACTCATCGGCCAACTGTTCCGCGCGCGCCAGGGCAGCGGCCGGCGTGAGGTCACGTGCGGAGGGCAGGAGGGTGTCGTCCGTGCTGACGTCGCGCAAGGCTTCCAGCACACGCGCCTCGAACTCCTGACGGAAGGCGGGGTCCGATTCGTAGCGTGCCTGCAGGGCGGGCAGGTCGTCGGGATCGGCCAGGTCTGCTTCCAGGGCGGAGATGGCGTCAATTTGCTTGGGAGAGACCTCGCGCGGCAGCCCCAGGCGCGGGACAGCAGCCAGCAGGAGTTTGAGCGCCCTGGCCGCAAAGGGGAAATCGTAGTGCAAGCCATACCAGATGAGGCCCGTCATCGGCGCCACGCCGTCCACCCAGTAACGCTCACGTTCGATCTGGTTGAAGTATTCGAACACGAAGCGCGATCCCCACACCAATTCCAGCCTGGTGGGATCCTGCGGGTCGAGCGGCGCGCTGGGGTTCTGAAAACGGTTGACCGATTCAGTGTACTGATTGCCATGCTCTACGTAGACGCCGTCGGTCAGATAGCTCAACGGCGGGAACTGGAGCAAGTTGACCACTTCTCCGGTGGCGCCCAGGAGATGGCGCAGGACATCCTGCACGCCGGGCCAGTAGAGCTCAGGGTCGTGATTGCCCCGCAGAATGACGACGTTGCGCCGCGGTTGGTGGCAGATGAAATCGGCCAGGACAGCAAAGAGGCCCGGATGGCCCTGCGTGATGTGCGTCAGTTTGAGAAGGGCTGAGGCTTCGTCGTTGGCAGCATACGCGGCCGGCGGGTAGGGTTCGGTCGGGTCAAAGCGCACGACCGCAGGCACCTGCAGCATCTCCATAAAATCGCCATTGATGATGAATTCCATGTCAGCGCCGGTGCGGTTGCTCTCCGCAGTCAGGCCATGCACCCACTCCACAAAGTCAATGTCGCTGATGAAGTCTTCGAGGCGATTACCGCCGGCGCCCTCCAGCCCAGCGCCCAGGTGCAGGTCGCTGATGATGATTTTTGTCTTGGCCGTCATGATGTCCTCCCGAAAACTCCCACTTCCCACTTCCCACTTCCCACTTCCCACTTCCCACTTCCCACTTCCTACTTCCTCATTCCTACTTCCTACTTCCTACTTCCTACTTCCTACTTCCTACTTCCTACTTACGTATTGTCCTCCGCCTCGTACAACAGGCTGCTCCAGAGGCCGTCATCCTCAGGCTCGAGCGCGGGGGTCGGCTCGGTGGGCGCGGGCGCGCGGCCGGCGCCGTTGGAGTTGAGCGGGAGGCTGGCTGTTTCAGCGGTGATGGGCGGCGCGGCTTCGGTTTCGAGGCGCACCGCGGGCCGCGCCGGCTGGCCCGCGCGGGTGAGCAAATCCTGGTAAAAGACGAAGTGATCTACGGCGCGTCCCAGGTAGATCGAGGTGGTGTCGGTGACGCCGACGCCGATGACCATTTTGCCCTCCATGCGCAGGGCGCGCACCAGCGGGATAAAGTCACGATCACCGCTGATGAGGACGAACACGTTGAGATGCGGATAGCGATAGAGCACACGCATCGCGTCTACGCACAGATGCATGTCCACGCTGTTCTTGATGGAGCCGTTGTTGGTGCCCGGGCGGCCGTACTGGTAGCTGGGCACGAAGACCGGGTCAATGTCTTGCGCATGAAGGATAGATGACACGGTGGGCGCATGGCGACGCCAGTCGGCATAGGCGCGGGCGATGACCACGCGACCAAAGCTGCGACAGCAATCCATGAGAACGCCGAAATCAGGGTTCAGGTTGAGGCAGTTGCGCGTCGAATAGACGATATTCTCGAAATCAAAAAAGACGGCGACGTCCTGAGGTTCGGCGCTCTCGTCACGCTTCGGCCCTGGATTGCCTGCAACGGCGCGCGTAGACACCGGGTCGGATGATGGCTGGGGAGATGGCTGTTTCCACTGATTTGATTGACTCTGCTGATTTGGTTGATTCTGATAACCCATAAAAACCCTATTGAACCGTTTTTGATCTGTTGCATATTCTGTGTTTTGTTCTGTTAGGAATGAGAATTAAAAAAAAAAGGGGCCGCTGGGGGGGGTTCGGTGGGCCCGAAGTTTGCCCGGGAGCGGAACGGTAAAAATTCTCATTCCTCTTAGGAGGCCACGTCGTGCATGACGATGCCTGAAATGAGTTTAGGGTAGAAGTAGGTGGCCTTCTGCGGCATGACCAGACCGGCATCGGCCACGGCGCACAGTTGGTGCAGCCCCGTGGGGTTGAGCAGGAACGCGGCCTGAATCTGCCCCTGCTGTACAGCCTCGATCACCTGGTCCAGGTTCGGTTCGTAGGCCACAAAGCGTTTATCGGCCAGGTCGTCGGTGATGTGGCGCAAAACGGGGCGCAGCACCCATTCCTGCAGGCGGATGACATCGAGATCGGCCAACTCGGCCGGCAGATCGGCCGGCAGGGTGAGGTGCGGCTGTGGTCGCAGGAGCCAGCCGCCGGTTGTGCCGGGCAAGAGCAGGCCAAAACAACCGGCGCCAGGCATGGCTTGCCTCAGCGCCGCGGCCAGCGCGTCGGCCGCGGCGTAGCGTTGTATTTCGAACCCGGATTGCAGCGCGGCCAGCACATCTTCCGACCAGAGACCCGGCACATCGTGCAGGCAGCGATGCGCAGCCAGGACACGGACGCCGGGGTCCTCGATGGGGGCGGCGAATGTCAGCACGTAATCCCAGGGCTGCTCACCGCCGCCGTCCCCCCGTTGTTGCTGATAGTTGAGTGCCGTTTCGTACCGATGATGACCGTCCGCCACGTACAAGGTGCGGCCGGCCAGGGTCTCGGCCAGGTAGGTGATGAGCGCGGGGTCGTGCAGCGGCCAAAGGCGATGTTCGATGCCGTCGTCAGCCACGAAGGCGGCAATCGGCATGGCGGCGGTCAGTGGCCGCAGGGCGTTCAGCACAGCACCGCTTGGGTCGCGGAAGAGGGTGAAGATGGCGCCGGTCTGCATGGCGGTGGCCTGTAAGAGGGCCAGGCGGTCCGCCTTGGCGCCGGGAAACGTTTTTTCATGCGGCAGGATACCCTGACCCCAGGGCGCCAGGCGCAGGCTGCCAAAGAAACCGGTGCGCTGCAGACGTTCGGCGCTGCCCGGCAACCGGAAGGTTTGCTGATAGATGTAGAAGGTTGGCCAGGGGTCACGCTGCAGCACGCGACGCTGGCGCCAATCGTTCAGGGCCACGGCCGCGCGGGTATAGCGATTGTTTTGGTCGTCATCGGCCGGCTGTTCGAGTCCCAGCTCCATCTGAATCAGATTCGCGGGATGGCGGGCGTAGAACGCGGCCTGGGCGGCCGGGCTGATGATGTCGTACGGGGGCACAAGCAGATCGGCCAGGGCCGGAGCATCGGCATAACGCCAGGCTCGAAACGGGCGCAGGACAGGCATGAGTGCAATTTCTCCGAAAACAAAAGACGAAGGGCGCCCGCCCCCATGTTCAGCCAGTTGCGGTCGTCATTCGTCTCTGGTTGCTAAACGTGGAGGGGAGACGGCTAGGGCAGTTGCCCGGCAATGGTCTCGCCCACCACATGCGCTTTTACCCGGTGCAGAGGGCGGTATCCCTCTTGCGCCTGTTCAGGGGTTGGCAGGGAGGCCTCATCCGGTTTGTCGGATAGGACCATGACCACGGCGCCGCGCTGTTTGAGCCAGGCGCCGACCTCCATCACTTCACGCGTCAGGCAGATCTCCCGCGCCAACAGATCGCTGACGGAGGTTGTGTCGGGCAGATTGCCCATGCGGGCTGCGGTTGCCAGGTACTCACGGCGGCGAAACGTCTTGAAGGGTGTGGGGTCGTCTGCTTCCAGGCGCTTGTAGAAGCTGAAGTGCATGTCGGCCAGTTCTGGCTGGGCGCCGCCGGCCAGGCGCGTATCGGCCCAGCGCACAAACTGCATGAAACCGTAATTGGGGGCATCCGCGATGCATTCCAACAGGCCGCGTAACGAAATGACCCCTGCGCTGATGATCAGGCAGACGTACGCCAGGTAGTCCTGGTTGTCGGCGGTGAAGCGATGGTGGCTGGGTTGGTTGAGCTCGCGATAGGCTTCTTCGAAGATGATCTGGTTGAACTTGTCGCCCAACATCTCGATCATGGTGACGCGCAGGCCGGCCAGGCGTGCTTCATCAATGACATGGCTGTTGCGGCCGCGCGCGCCAATGGCTGTCTTGTCCATATCAATGACCAGGGCTGTCCGTTCGTCGCAGAAGGCGCCCTGCTCCAGGATGGTGTGTACCCAGCGCGCCAGGTCCTGCCAACGACCGGCGATTATGACGTTGTCCTTATCTTGCTCCCAGGTGGACGCGCCCGGTCTGTTTTCATCGGCGCCGCTGCCCACGAACGCCCAGCCGTTCCAGCGGCCCTGGCGCCGGAGGTGACGAAAAGCATCGCCATCGGCGAGGGCCGTGTCCCCCAGAAAGAGCAGCTCCTTCACTGTGCCCTGGGGCTGATCGAGCTTGCGCGCGCGCATGACCAGCCACGCGGCGGCGCGTGCGTAGTTCTCTTCATGCTTGCGGGGGATGCGCCGCGAGGGCAGGTCCATTTCCATCCAGGCATCACGCAATCCGGGGATCCGCTTGTCCTGGATATTCAGATTGCGGTACACAACCAGGTCGCCGGCGAGGTCAGCTAACGTTGCAGTTCCAAAGAGATTCATAAGAACAACTCCACAGCGATGCTAGGCATGTTGCCACAAGGGCAACTGGGTGGCCCGCAATGCTGCCTGCACGGGGGCAGCGATGGCCCGTTCGCCAAAATAACCCTGGGCAACCATGAGTTCTGCATTGAGCACGGAGCCGCCCGCGGCGCCGCGCAGTGTGTTGTGACCAAGAAGGACAAATTTGTAGCTCAACAACTCACATGGCCGCAGACGCCCGACACTGGTCGTCATGCCGTTGCCGGCCAGCCGGTCACGCCGCGGCTGGGGTCGGTCCGCTTCAGCGCGGACTTCGATGAAGTGGGCAGGAGCCGTGGGCAGGCCCAGTTGTTGCGGTAGGCCGCGGAAGTTCTCCCAGGCGCTCACCATCTCGACCTCGGTCGCGGGGCGGTCCAGCTCCACTGAAACACATTCCAGATGACCGTCGCGCGTGGGCACCCGATTGCAGTGGGCGCTGATGCGGAAATTGGCCGGCATGATGCCGTCCACCGCGTAGAGGCCCAGCATCTTGAGCGGCTCGGTCTGCACCTTGTCCTCTTCGTTGCCGATGTAGGGAATGACGTTATCGGTGATGTCGAGTGCAGAGACGCCCGGATAGCCGGCGCCGGAGACGGCCTGCATGGAAACCACGAAGACGCGGCGCAAGCCGAAGGCGTCGTGCAGCGGCTTGAGCGCGCAGGTCAGATGGGTGGCGGTGCAGTTGGGGTTGGTGACGATGAAGCCGCGCCAGCCGCGCCGCGTGCGCTGTGTTTCGACGAGCGCCGCATGCTGCGGGTTGACTTCGGGAATCAACAGCGGCACGTCAGGTTCAGCCCGGTGGGAACCGGCGTTGGAATAGACCGCATAGCCGGCTGCTGCCAGGGTAGGCTCCAGGTCTTGCGCAATGTTGTTGGGCAAGGCGGAGAAGAGAATCTCGCAGTCCATGCCAGGTTGACCCGGCTCCAGTGTCATCGTGCGCACAGCTGCAGGCATTGGTTCATCCAGATACCAATGGCAAGCGTCGGCAAAGCGTTTGCCCGCAGAACGATGGGAGGCGGCCAAAACGCTCAACTCGAACCAGGGGTGATTGGCAAGCACCTGAATGAAGCGCTGACCGACGGCGCCGGTGGCGCCGAGGACACCCACACGGATCTTGCCGGCCTGGCGCGGCAGATTTTCCGAAACACTCGATGATTCGCCCATATCCACTCTCGCGCGTGCTGTCGTCGTCCATAGGATCACAGATTCGCTCAAGACGACGCTATTGTTGGCTATCATACCCTTACGCCAGACATACGTCAAGTTCGGCTGGCGAAGGGAATCCTGAGAATGGCCTGGGCCGCGGAGAGGTAACGATCGAAGTGCAGGCGCACCTTGCGCGCGTTGGCGAAAATCTACGACCGATATTGACTGAAGGCTTTGCTGCGGAGCGCGACACGCGCCGCGCGGGCAGCAAAACCCCCCACGATGCGCAGGGGATGAAGCAGGAGAGCATACGCATAGGCGTGAATCGTGCTGTCCAGGGCATAGTTCGTTTTTTGCCAACGGACACCGGGGAACAGGCGCTGCCACAGCCAGGCGATGACGCCGGGCAGGGTATCAATCACGGCCACGTTCAAGACGCGGCCGGCATCTTCCTGCGCGGGCGCGACATCCACCGTCAGGATCAGTTCCAGGTCAACCAGGCGTAACAGCAAGCGCTGGCGCCAGGGCGCAGGCGCGAGCGCGCGCAAGGTGTTTTCCGGCACGGCCGCGCCCAGGAGGTCATGCGCCAACTGCAGAGCGAGAAAAACAATGGCTTCTGCCTGGTAGGTGCGTGCGCGTGCGGTCAGGCGTTCCCAGTTGATGCGCGTGCGCTGCGTGGCGGTCATCCAGGCAATGTCCACATAGCCGGGCAGGCCGGTGAAGCCGTGGTGCATGGCGCGGTGCAGACACAGGTGCAGCAGCATGTCTTCGGCGGCCAACTGCACAACCGGCTGCCCGGCAAGGGTCAGCGGCTGCGCCCGTTGCCACAGGGCATCGCTATCAATCTTGAGCGGGGCGGTGAAGTTCCAATGATGCACCAGGTTCTGATGAAATTCGAGGGCCAGGGTTTCGGTGTGGGTGCCTTTGGCAAAAGAAAGCTCGCCGTTGAAGAATTCGTCGTTGGTCTCAGCCCCGGTGGCGGTGGTGTAGTAGCCGAGCGGTTGCAGGGCTTGCCGCACACGCGGGAGGTCGGCGGCATGCACGAGGATGTCAATATCAGCCATGGGCCGCAGGCCCACGTCAGGGTAGGTGGTTTCAGCCAACACCACGCCTTTGAGCAGCAAGGGAACAACGCCGTGGCTGCGTAACGTCGCCAGCACCGGCTCCAGTTCTGTGCTGAACAGCAGTTGGCGACGCACGGAGGCGTAGTATTCCTCACTGAGGCGCTGGCGCACCTCCGCCGGCGCCAGGTCGAGCACCCCCTCGTGACGCAGGGTATAGAACAGTAGGGGCGCCAGGTTCGCCGACGTGGCCCGCGCCGCGAGAGCCGCCCAGCCGGCTGCATCCAGGCGATGCAGGCTGCTCAAGTCGTGCGGCGGTGGGCGAATGACCATCAAGAGGGCCTGGTCGGGCAGGGCAAGCGTTGTCGGTGAAAACATGGCAGGTGATCTTGGCAATCAGAGACGTAGAGAATGACGACACGGCAGGGTGATGGGTAGCATACCATGCCATTTCTGGCGTGTCAAACCTGGACTGCAGAAATCTTGAAAACAACAAGGCGCAGCCCTCGCCCGCGGCTGCGCCTCATTGATTCTGTTACGCGCGGCAGGGTGCCGGCGTGCGGTAAAAAGTGATCTCAGGCGCGCGGCGCAACGGGGCGTCGCTTGAGCATCGCCAGGGCCAGGCCCAACAGCAGGCCGCCGCCAACCAGCGCCAGGGTCATATCCGAACCGCGGGCGCTGAAGTCATCCAACCCAACGGCGGTGGGCGCCGAGAACGAGATGGTGTAGGTCTCGGTGGTATCGGTGCCGGTGTTGGCCGCGCCGGGGATGTAGCCTCCGCCCACCCACATCTTGCCCGAAAGTCCATCAGGCGCCACGATGAAGGCGCCGGCGTGATTACGCCGCGCCTGAATGAGCGCCGCAAAGGTGGTCCAGGAGTTGCCGGCCGCGTCATACAGGAAGCTGTCTGGCAGTGCGGTGTTGGTCGCGTTCCACTGACCGCAGCCCGCCAGCACGACCTTGCCGGCCAACGCCCAGCCGCTGCTGCTGTCGAAGCCAAAGGCGCGTGATTCATCACAGCCAGGGCTGCCCGACGATGGCAGGGGCAGGGAGGCTTTGGCCTGCCAGCCCGCGCCCAGGTTGGCGGAGTCGAGCATGAGCACATCGGCATACGGGAACAGGCTGGTGCCATCGAAGGTGTCGCCGCCGATGGAGTAGACCTTGCCATCCAGCACCGCGCCGGTCTGATAGGCCCCGTTCATGGGCAGCGCCGGGCCAGCGGTCCAGCGCGCGCCGCCGGCCGCCATGGGATCGAAGATCCACGTCTCACTGCCGGTGAACGGCGCGGTGGTGCCGCCACAGAAACCGCCCCAGGCGTAGGCCTTGTTGCCCACCACCTCGACGGCGCCGGGGAACACGCGCTCACCCGGGTTGACCTGGCCGTTCCAGGGGTCGGTGGCCACGGTCGCGGTCGTATTGGTACCGGGATAGAAGACCTGCACGGTGTCCGTACACAGGCCCGCGCTGTCGCGACCACCAAAGATGTACAAGCCCACGCCGTTGCTGTCAGTCAGCTTGGCGATGTGATAGTTGGAGACAGGCACCGGCATGTCCACGCCGGTGTCGCCCCAGGAATCGGCGACAGGGTCATACACCCAGACGCTGCCATCGGTCTCACCGGTGGGCAGACGGAAGCCGAGCACATACATTTTACCGCCGGAGACTTCGCTGTCGTAGCGAACCATCTGGGCCGGCAGCAGCGATCCGTTGACCCACGGCCCGTCAGTCGGCGCGCTGGCCGACGCGCCCCATGAGACGACCAATGTCAACAGGAGCGCACACGAGAGAGTCAATGTGAACAGGCGACGAGTACGTTTCACGAGAGTTGCTCCTTTCCAAGAAAACCTGGACAGCATGAACGAGGTGAGCCATGACGTCCGGCGGTGAGCTGTCCGGGCAACCGCCGACGCAGCATGCAATCTGACACGTAGCAGAAACATCGCGGGGTCACAGAACAATAGTGGGCGAGACTATCCGGTTTGCCCCATGGCGAGGCGCCGGTCACGATGCCACAAGCATACCACGCGGCGGCGCGCCTGTCAACAGTCACCCATGCCAAGATTGGCGTCTTTGTTTGACGATTCTATGCCAACCTGATAAGATTCAATGGAGAGTCCCGCTAGCTTTTTGCGTATCGCGTATCAACGAGGAGGTTGATTCATGTTAGCTCCCTTTCGCAATGAACCGATGACCGACTTCAGCAACCCGACCCAGATCAAGGCTTTCGAGGCTGCGCTGTCGAAGGTGGAGTCGTGGCTGGGCCGCACCTATCCAATGGTCATTGGCGGTGAAAAAATCTATACCGATGAAACGTTCGACTCGCTCAATCCGGCCAACCCCAGCCAGGTGGTGGCCCGTTTTGCCCGTGCGACGCCTGAACATGCCAACCGCGCGGTGGAAGTGGCCCATGATGCTTTTCACGAATGGCGCAAGGTGCCCTACGAAACGCGGGCGCGCTATCTGTTCAAGCTGGCCGAGCTGATCCGCAAGCGCAAGCATGAATTCAGCGCGATCATGGTCTACGAAGTGGGCAAGAGTTGGCCTGAAGCCGATGCCGATACGGCCGAGACCATTGACTTCTGCGATTACTACGCGCGCCAGATGCTGCGCATGGGCGGCGCACAGCCGGTGGAACCGTTTGCCGGCCGCGACGCCGAACTGCGCTACATCCCGCTGGGCGTCGGCGTGGTCATCCCGCCCTGGAACTTCCCCGGCGCCATCATGGCCGGGATGACAGCCGCCAGCCTGGTGACCGGTAACACCGTGGTCCTCAAGCCAGCCAGCACATCGCCCTGGATTGCCTGGTTCCTGAGCGAGATGCTCTATGAGGATTTGCGCCTGCCGCCGGGCGTCCTCAACTTCCTACCAGGGCCGGGCGGCAAGATGGGCGATGCGCTGGTGGATCATCCGCTGACGCGCCACATCGCGTTCACCGGCTCCAAAGAGATCGGCCTGCGCATCTTCCAGCGCGCGGCCGTGCAGCAGCCAGGACAGAAGTGGCTCAAGCGCACGCTGCTGGAGATGGGCGGCAAGGATGCCATCCTGGTAGATGAAAGCGCGGACCTGGACGCGGCCGCGGACGCGATTGTGGCCTCTGCGTTTGGCTTTCAGGGGCAAAAGTGCTCTGCCTGCTCACGCGCCATCCTGGTGGAAGATGTCTACGATGAGGTCGTGGATAAGGTGGTGCGCCGCGCGGCCAAGATCACCGTGGGGCCAACGATTGACCCCGCCCATTGGATGGGGCCGGTGGTGGACGCCAAAGCCTACGCCAAGATGTGGGAGTATATCGAAATCGGCACGCAGGAAGGCAAGCTGCTGCTGGGCGGTCAACCCCTCAGCCACAACCCCACCAACGGCTATTTCGTTCCGCCTACGATCTTTGGCGATATTGATCGCAACGCCCGCCTGGCGCAGGAAGAGATCTTCGGCCCGGTTCTGGCCTGCATCAAGGCGAAGTCCTTCGAGGACGGGTTGGATGTGGCGAACGGCACCGAGTACGGCCTGACCGGCGCCATCTTCAGTCGTCACCGCGCGCGCCTGGAGCGGGCACGTGAGGATTTCCACGTAGGCAACCTTTACCTCAACCGCAAATGCACGGGCGCGCTGGTCGGCGTGGAGCCGTTTGGCGGCTTCAACATGAGCGGCACCGATTCCAAGGCCGGCGGCGCGGACTACCTGCTACTCTTCACGCAGGCCAAGGTGATCAGCGAAGCAATCTAGCGCCTTCGAGCAAAATTCTGGCGCAGCAAGCAAGGAATTCTCACACAAAGGCGCCAAGACACAAAGGCAGACAGGCAATCGGTTGACCTCTTGGCGCCTTTGTGTCTTGGTGTGAGCCATCTGATCCCGGCGTGATCGGGTCAGGTTGCAAGGGGAGAACGGATGACGAAACAACTGGCGGTGCGCGTGCGCACCACAACGGAAGGCATTGGCCGCGGGGAACCGCAGCCGCAGATTCAGGGCGTCATGCTCAAGGAACTGCACGGAGATGGCGATGATCGCCAGATCTTTCGCGAGATCATCCGCGCCACGGACGAATTCTTCAGCGAAGGGTTCGGCCAGCTCAGCTACGCGCTGATGTATCCCGGCTCGGCCAAAGCCTGGCACCTGCATCAGAAGCAGGTGGATTGGTGGTATGTGCCCATCGGCGCGCTCAAGCTGGTGCTGCACGATCTGCGGCCAGACTCACCCACCTATCAGCAGACGCAGGAGATCTTGCTGGGGCCGGACTACGGGCACCGCGTGGTCAAGATACCGCCCGGCGTCGCGCACGGCTGCAAAGTCCTGGGCGGCGTCACGCACCTGTTCTACGTCACCTCCAACGTCTACAACCCCGCCGATGAAGGCCGCATCCCCCACGACGATCCGGGCATTGGCTACGATTGGCTGGCGCTGTCGCCGATCAAGTAGGTAGATGGCTAGAAATTTCATTCTCCGCAGATGCGTCTGCTGACCGAATATGCCGTGAATTAAGCAACACGCTGGTTATCGGCCGTTTCATGGTGCAGCCGACGCGTGATCACGCGCAAGCTCTGCTCGAAGAGGATGGCAAGCAGCGTCACGGCCAGGACGCCGGCCCAGATCTTGTCGCTGTAATCCTGGCTGATGCCTTCACGGATCAGCGCGCCGAGGCCGCCGGCGTCGAAAAACGCGGCCACGGTGGCAATGGCAATCGTGGAGATGGCCGCAATGCGCACGCCCGCCAGGATGATGGGTAGCGCCAGCGGCAGCTCCACCTGCCAGATAATCTGCCATGCGCTCAGCCCCATACCGCGCGCCGCTTCCAACACGGCCGCGTCCACGCTGCGAATCCCCACCACCACATTACGCACCAAAATGGCCTGGCAATAAACCACCAGCGCCACGATCGTCGGCCAGAAGCCCAGGCCCATGAGCGGAATCAACAGCACCAATAATGAGACGCTCGGAATTGTGTAGAGAATGCTCAGCACGCTCAGTACCGGGCCGACCAACCGCGGCCGCCGTGCCAGGAAGATGCCCAGGGGCACGGCCACCGCAACCGCCAGCGACAGCGCGACCAGGGTGATGACCAGGTGCTGCTGCATGGCGAGAAGAACTTTCAGCGGATTTTTGAACAGATAAGTCATCGTCAACGCTCCGCAGGGAGCGGGTCGCTGGCTGGCATGAGATTGCCAGGCCGTGCAGGCGCCGCGTGGCGCAGATGCGCCCGCACCGCGGCCAGGTCGGCCTGGCCCACCAGGTTGCCCTCGGCGTCGGTCACCGGCAGGGCATCGTGCGCTGAGCGCAGCAGGCGGGTCAGGGCGTCGCTCATCGAATCATCCAGGCTGAGGGTGTCGTCAGCCTGCGCAGCGGTGCCCGGCTGCAAGGGCTGCAGCATGTTGCGCACCGTCACCAGGCGCAGCAGACGCATCATGTGACGCGCGCCGATCAACTCTGCCACAAAGTCGTTGGCCGGCTGCGTGATGATGTTGAACGACGTGTCGTACTGAATCACCCGGCCGCGGTCCATGATGACCAGTTTGTCGGCCAGGTGCAGCGCCTCCTCCACGTCGTGCGTGACAAAAAGCACCGTCTTGTGCGTGCGTGCTTGCAGGGCCAGGAATTCCTCCTGCAAGCGCGCCCGCGTGATGGCATCCACCGCGCCGAACGGTTCGTCCATCAGCAGGATGTCAGGGTCCGCGGCCAGCGCGCGGGCGATGCCCACCCGCTGCTGTTGACCGCCCGACAACTGCGCGGGGTAGCGGCCCCGGTATTCGGCAGGGGCCAGGCCCACCACATCCATCAGCTCATCCACGCGCTGTTGAATGCGGCGGGTCTCCCAACCCAGAATCCTCGGCACCGTCGCGATATTCTGCGCCACCGTCCAGTGCGGAAAGAGACCGATGTGCTGAATGACATAGCCCGTGCGCCGGCGCAGATCGTTGACCGGCAGCGTCTGCACATCCTGCCCATCCACAATCACCCGTCCCGATGACAGCTCGATCAGCCGGTTGACCATCTTCATCAGCGTCGTCTTGCCCGAGCCAGACGTGCCCAAAATGACGACCGTTTGACCGGCCGGAACCTCCAGGCAGACATCATCCACCGCCGGCGTCGCATACCGCTTACTCACATGGTCGAAAACAATCGCATTCATCCGATATTCATCATTCAGTGGTCAGTGGTCAGTGGTCAATGGTCAGTGGTCAGTGGTCAGTGGTCTGTGGTCTGTGGTCTGTGGTCTGTGCTTTGCCCTCTGCACTTTGCACTTTGCACTTTGCACTTTGCACTCTGCACTCTGCACTTTGCACTCTGCCCTCTGCACTCTGCACTTTGCCCTCTGCACTCTGCACTCTGCGCTTTGCACTCTGCGTTACTTCACCAGACCCTTTTCCTTCAGGAACGCCTTCGCCACGGCCGTGTACTCCTGCTTGTCGCCGTCCACCTGCCAGTTCAGCGCGGACAGCGCATCGTTGGTCAGGAAAGGCGCCAGCTTATTCAGGGCGTCCTTGATTTTTGGGTACGTCCCCAGGATGTCATTGCGCACCACCGGCGCCACCTGGTACGGCGGCCACAGACCCTTGTCGTCCTCCATCAGCACCAGGTTGTACGCGCTGATCTGACCGTCGGTGCTGAAGGCAATGACGGCATCCGCCTGGCCGTCCTGCACCGCCTTGTACTTCAAGCCAGGATCGAAAACGGTCAGGCTCTTGAACTCAAAACCGCCGTAGAGCTGTTTGAGGCCCGCCAGGCCATCCGGCCGCTGCTCGAAGTCGGGAATGCCGGCAAAACGAATGTTGGGCGCGGCCACGGCCAGGTCCGACAGCGTCTTCAAGTTGTACGTCGTGACCGCGGCCTGCGTGACGGCAATCGCGTTCGTGTTATTCATCGGCGCGGGATCGAGCCAGACGAGATTCCACTGGCTCTTGTAGTCGGCAGCCGTGCGTGCGAAGACCTGCGCGGGGCTTTCGACCTTGTCTTCGATGCCCAGAATGAAGAGATAACCGGTGCCGGTATACTCTGGATACATGTCAATCTCGCCGTTGAGCAGCGCTGCCTGCGCCACCTGCGTGCCGGCCAGGTTGAGCCGGCGCTCCACCGGGATGCCGTTCTCCTCCAGAATCAACGCATACATTTCACCGAGCAGAAGCTCTTCGGTGAAGTCTTTGGAGCCAATTTTGACCTTCGGGCCTGCCGGCGCCGCGGACGTGCAGGCGCCCAGGGCCAGGATGACAACGACCAACAGACTCAAGATACGATAAAACTTCATGATGTTCCTCCGTGTGATTCGTAACACTGACGATTACTGATGAAACGCGTGCCGCACAACGACTTCCAGCCGGTTTAGGCTGACCTCGGCGGTCAAGGTCAACAGCGCAACGGTGATCGCGCCCACAAGCATCAAATGCAGATAGGCCGGCCCCAGACTCAGCCCGGCAAAGATATATTCGCCCAACCCACCGGCGCCGATGATCGCGCCCAGGGTGGCGCTGGCGATCACTTCCACGGACGCAATGCGCACCCCGGTGACGATGACCGGCAGCGCCAGCGGCAGTTGCACCTGGCCGATGATCTGCCAACGGCTCAGGCCCATGCCACGCGCCGCCTCGGTGATAGCCGGGTTGACAGCCATGATCCCGGCCTGGGTGTTGATCAGCATCGGCGGAATCGCCAGGATCGTCAGCGCAATGAGCGCAGGCCGAAAACCAACGCCGATCAAGGGCAGCATGGCCGCCATGATGGCCAGACTTGGAATTGCCCGCAGGGCGCCGATGCCGTTCGTCACCGCCTGTGACGCGCCCCGACTCTGCGCGCTGAGAATACCCAGGGGAAAGGCAATCATCAGCGCCGCCAGCAGGGCAACGCCGCTCAGCGTCAGATGGGCGCCTGTCTTAGCCCAGAAGTCGGGCTGATGACCGGCAATGTAGGTCCAGGTTTCAAGTAGAAGCTGCATGACTCGCACCCAGGGTGATTGGACAGCGTGAACGCCGCCATCATCTTAGTCCACGGCGGCATCGTTCCATTACAAGATTCTACAAGGTTGGACGCCGGAACCCGGACGAACGTCACCGCGATATTCGGTTGGGCTTGGTGAAAGAATCATGGCCGCGCGGCCATTACGTGACCGGCCGCCTGTAATGGTACAATGCAGCCGGAGACTTTTGCTGTGACAACAACATCGAAACCCATCCTGTACGGGCTGGGCGCCAGGGCCTGGAAGCTCCTGCGCACCGCCACCATCGCTTCATTCCACACCGGCTTCATGAACCTGGGCGGGCTGCGCTTTGCGCGGCGGCACTGGGGCCTGGACTGGTTCGAGATCAAACACCTCACCCTCACGGGAGGCCGTCGCCGAATGGCAGGCCAGTTCGGACGCGCTGCGGTCTGCGATGGATGAGCTATTTGCGATGTTGGACGAGGCTGGGATGGGCACACGAACTTTACCCCGATAATGGGATGAGTTTTATACACGCATCAGGTTAATGAAATTGACAGGAGATGTCAATGTGGATATAATGTTCACGAGTCAGAAGTTCGCCAAGATCGTGAATGATCAGAAGTTGCTCGTCCGAGAGCACGGCGATCGGCAGGCCCGACTTCTGCGACGCCGGCTGGACGAGCTGCGCGATGCAGATAATCTCGAAGATTTGCGTTCTCTGCCACAGACTCGGTGTCATGAGTTGATCGGTAACCGAGCAGGCCAGCTATCAGTTGATCTGGTTCACCCCTACCGGCTCATCTTCATGCCAGCTAATGAGCCGCCTCCCATGAAACCCGATGGCGGATTGGATTGGAGCTGCGTGACGACCGTGTTGATCATCGGCGTGGAGGATACTCATGGTTAACCGTGTTCAGAATCAATATGCCCCCGACTATGTGTCACCGCCGGGCGAGACGCTTCTGGAAACCCTGGAAACGATCGGGATGTCGCAGGCCGACCTGGCCGAGCGCACCGGCAAAGCCATCAAGACCATCAACGAGATCGTGCAAGGCAAGGCGCCTATCACACCAGAGACCGCTTTGCAGTTCGAGCGCGTGCTCGGCGTCCCGGCGCGGTTCTGGAATAACCGAGAGCAGCGGTATCGTGAGTTCCTGGCCCAAGCGGGCGAACGCGAACGACTGCAAACACACGTCAGTTGGCTCAAGCAGGCGCCTGTTAAGCCCATGTGTCAGTTGGGCTGGATTCGTTGCCTGACGGATGAGATCGAGCAGTTGCGCGAGGTGTTGCAGTTCTTCGGGGTGGCGACGCCCGATCAATGGCGGGCCATCTGGCTCTCTCCCCAGGCGTCGTTCCGGCGTTCACCGGCGTTCGAGGCCGATCCGGTTGCCGTTGCCGCCTGGCTGCGCCGGGGCGAGTTCGAGGCGCAGCGCCTACCGTGCGAGGCCTACGACGCTGCGCGCTTCCGGGTCGTGCTTGCCGAGGTGCGCCAACTGACCCAGCAACCGCCTGAGGTCTTCCAGGCCGAGCTCGTCCGCCTATGCGCGACGGCCGGTGTGGCAGTCGTCTTTGTGCCCGAACTGCCGAAAGTGCATGTCAGCGGCGCCACGCGTTGGTTGACCCCCACGAAAGCGCTGATTCAACTCAGCCTGCGCTACAAGTCGGATGACCATCTCTGGTTCACGTTCTTCCATGAGGCAGGGCATATCGTGCAGCATGGGAAGCGAGAGTTCTTCATTGATTTTGATGACCGCGATGGCGATGACAAGGAGCAGGCCGCGGACAAGTTCGCCGCCGACTGCCTGATTCCGGCTCCGCAATGGCGGCGCTTTGCGCGTCAGACGCGCTACAGCAAGGAGCAGATCCTGGCTTTCGCTACCGATGCCGGCATTGCACCGGGTATCGTGGTGGGGCGCCTTCAGCACGACAAACTGCTTCCGCCCAGCCATTGCAACGACCTGAAGCGCCGCCTGGATTGGGCGAGTGACGCCGCGGTCGTTGTTGCCAGGTCATGAACCTTTCACCCGACACCCCTTTCTCGCAATCCGTTCGCCGCTCCAACTGGCGCACCGTCCGCTTCGACGACGTCGTCCGCAACGTGGACGAGGCCGTGCGCGACCCGTTGACCTGTGACCTCCTCTGTGGCCCGCAGCCGGCGGCCGGGTCGCGCATCGGCGAACCCGCGCCGCCTATCGCACGGAAGCAGCCACGCCCCGGCCGGAAAGCCTCGGCTGGAGCTTCCTGCGGGACGCACTGATCCGCCTCAACCCGGAGATCGCGGCCCGGCCCGACCTCGCCAACGAAGTGCTCTACCGGCTGCGCGCCATCCTGCTCTCGGTGAACGCCGACGGCCTGGTGCGCGCCAACGAGGAGTTCACCGCCTGGCTGCGCGGGGAGCGCACGCTGCCGTTTGGCCCGCACGGCGAGCACACCCCCGTCCGGCTGCTGAATTTCGAGCCGGCCAGGAACAACCGCTGCCTGGTCGCCACGCAGCTCGCCTTCACCGCGGGCGCGCAGTCACGGCGGTTCGACCTGGTGCTGTTCATCAACGGCATCCCGCTGGCCGTCGGCGAGGCCAAGACGCCGACGCGGCCAGCCGTTTCATGGCGCGACGGCGCGATCATGGTACAATGCGGGTGGAGACCATTGTCGTGACAACAACATCGAAACCCATCCTGTACGGGCTGGGCGCCAGGGCCTGGAAGCTCCTGCGCACAGCCACCATTGCTTCATTCCACACCGGCTTCATGAACCTGGGCGGGCTGCGCTTTGCGCGGCGGCACTGGGGGCTGGACTGGTTCGAGATCAACCACCTCACCCTCACCCTGCCGCGGCTGGCGCCGGAGTTTCGGGGCTACCGCCTGCTGCAGATCAGCGACATTCACATGGACGGCTGGATGACGCAGCGCCGGCTGACCGCCATCATGGACCTGGTCAACCAGCAGCAGCCTGACCTGGTCGCCATCACCGGCGACTTCGTGACCTACGCGACCGAACTGTTCGTGGCCGATCTGCGCTTCGCCCTCTCCCGTTTGGCGCCGCCCGATGGCACAGTGGTCGTGCTGGGCAATCACGACCACTGGCAACAGCCGGAACTGCTGCGCCAGATGTTTCGCGACGTCGGCCTGCTCGATCTGAACAACGCCGTGCATACGGTGCGCCGCGGCAACGCCTGTCTGCACCTGGCCGGCGTAGATGATGTGCGCGCCGGCGCGGCGCGCCTGGATCAGGTGCTGGCGCAGCTGCCGCCAACCGATTGCGCCATCTTGCTGGCGCACGAGCCAGACTTTGCCGATGTCGCGGCCGCCACCGGGCGCTTCGACTTACAGCTTTCGGGCCATTCGCACGGCGGTCAGATCGTGCTGCCGTTCATCGGCCCGCCCTTTCTGCCCGTCATGGGGCGTAAGTACCCCATCGGCCGCTACACCGTGCGCAGCATGACGCTGTACACCAACCGCGGCCTGGGCGTCATCCCGCGGCTGAACTGCCGCCCCGAAATCAGCGTCTTTACGTTACTTTGATGGGTACAAGCAGCCTGGAGCGGATGCGGAGGCGCCACATGAATCGCCCAATGTCCTGGATGAAACTCGTCAGCAGTTGTCTCGCGGCCTGGTTGCTGCTCAGCGCCTGTCGCCCGCTGCTCACGCCAACGCCGGCCGCGCGCACCGGCGTCACCCCGTCTGCCGTTCGCACGCAAGAACCGTCGCCTGCGCAGCCCTCGCCAACCACGGCGGATGCACTGCCAACCCCGCGCGCCACCCGCAGCGAGGAGCCGCTCGATCCGCCGCCGGCGCCGGCCGCCCGCGGCGCCACCCCCATCATCCCCTTCGATCCCACCGAAACGCCCACATCCAGCGCGACCAGGCCAGCCACCAGCACGCCCGCGCCCACGCGGCCAGCGGTGCCCACACCCACCCCCACGCCCACGGCCAGTCTGTTGACCATCTCCGAGCGTGACCTGGGCGCGCCCGGTGTGGGCGACGCCTATGGCCCCAGCGACCTGGCGGTGGATGTCAAACGTGACCTGGCGTATGTCTACTGCATCCGCGGCCCGGATCAACGGCCGGTCCTCGCCGTGATCGAGATCGCGGCGCAGCGCGTGGCGAGACTGTTGCCCCTGACGCCGTTGACAGGCCAGAGCGGCGGCCGTCTGCTGCTCGCACCCGATGGCGCCGCGGCCTTTGTGGTTGACAGCGACATCCAGGTCCTGCTGAGCCTCGATCCGCTGACCGGCAAACTCGGTCAGCACCTGGATCACGTGCGCACGGCCGCACTCAGCGCGGACGGCGCCCTGCTGATCACGGCCGGCGAACAAGGCCTGGCTGCCTACCGCCGCGCCGACCTGGCCGAGGCCGACAACCCCGCGCCGCTGTGGAGCCAAAACCTGGCGCGGATTGCTGACCTGGCGCTCAACGGCAACCGCATCCTCGTCAGTCGCAACGGCGACCCGGCCCAGTTGCAGGTGTTCGATGCCGCCAACGGCCAGCCTCTCGCTGTGACCGCGCTGCCCGATTCTTACCAGAATGGGCTGGCCGCACTGCCCGATGGCGGCTGGGCCGTGCGCAGCAACGGGTCCGTGTCGCAGGTGCAGCGCTTCACCGCCGACTTGCAGCAGGTCGTGACCGCTACGGTGCCCAACGGCAGCGGCCTGTTCTTCGATGCGCCGCGCAAGCGCCTGCTGCTGAGCGGCTATCGCTACAGCGCCCAGGGCAGCGATAGCAGCGGCCCCATCCTCCAGGCGCTCGACGCCGCCAACCTGCAGGTGCAGACAGAACAGCCCTGGCAGGATCAAGCGATGCCTGAAATTTTCGCAGCCCTGGGCGCTTCCCGCGTGCTGGCACTCGCCCGCTACGGTGCGGCCAACGTGGCAATCCTGCAGACCAGCACCCTGCAAGCGCCCACGCGGTTGATCGTGGGCGTGCGCTTGCTGGATATGGCGCTCGATGAGGCCAGCGCCACGCTGTTCGTGGCCGATGACCAGGATCGCATCCACCGGGTCAACCTGGCGACCGGCCGCGTGCAGAAAGTGCAGCGCGGCCAGGCGCCCATCGCCCTGGACAAAATCAACCGGCTCCTGTACGTCAATCGGCCGGCGACCCTGGCGCTGCTGCTCGACAAGGCCGAACCCCCGAACAGCTTCATGCTGCCAGCGGGCGTGGTCGCGTTGGGCATCAACGACGGCGCGGCGCCGGTCATTTTCCCACAAACTGGCGTGCCCGCGCCCGATCCGTCGGCCGATCGGGTCTATATCGCCAAAAGCGGGGTGACGATTTACACGCGCGCCGGCGGGAACGTGGGTCAGTTGAAGGCCACGTTCCCAACCCCGCGCGGTCTCAGCCCCAACCCGGCCGCGTATGGCGTGCTGGTCAACCCGGTCAGCGGCTATGTCCTGGCGCTGATGAACAACGGCGTGCCCGGCTCGAACAACAGCAGCTATGTGCAGTATTTTGCGCCTGGCAGCCAGCAGCCGATCAGCGTGCCCGGCTACTTCAGTTTCATCACCGACATTGCCTTTGCCGCCAACGGCGACACCTACATCAGTTACAGCATCAACAAGAACCAGGAAGCGATTCAATGGCTCAGCCCAACCGGGCAGGAGCGCGGGCGTCTGAACGGCCTGACCGGACGCCTGGCGCTGGATGAAAAAGGGCGAACGTTGTGGGTCAGCTTTGGCGCCAGCCTGGCCGCGGTGTCCATGGACTCGCTCACGCTGCAAGGATTCTGGCAGGGACCGGCGCAGGTTGAACAGTTGATCTTCGACCCCGCGCGGCGCCAGTTCTACGGCCGTGTGCAGGATCGGCCGGCCGTAGTCGTCGTGCCGCTCTCTGGCCTGGCGCCGCAAGAGACTCGCTTCCGGGCAGGCGCGGCGCCAACTGCAGATGATCTGGCGACGCATACGCTGGCTTTCGACCCGGCCGGCCGCTGGTTCTACGTCAACGCGGGCAATACTGTTTACCGCACGCGTGATGGCCAAAGCTGGCAAAGCGTCAATTTCAGCCGGTCCTTTTCCTATAGCTTTTTCACGGTCGCGGCGCCCGGCGTGCTGTTCCGCAGCAGCGCGGGCGGCGCAGACGGCGGCGCGGGGGTTCAGCGCAGCCGCGATGGCGGCGCCACCTGGGAGCTGTTGGCGGCCGGCCTGGGCGATCTGCGCAGCACGCAGCCGGTCGTTGCGACCAGCGCGGACGAAGCCTATTTTGTCAGCCGCATGACCGGCATCTACGCCTGGCAGGCGCAGGCGGGGCGCTGGCAGCAGATCGTGGCGCCGGAAAATGGCTATTCACCCCCCGGCGCGCTGACCCTCGCGCCCGACGGCGCGCTGTTCCTGCTCGGCTATGAGCGTATGCGGCGCAGCACAGACCGCGGGGCCACCTGGAGCGATGTGCAGGCGCCCGTCAGCGGCGGATTCCTGCTCGGCTTCTCGGCCGATTACACAGCCACGCAGACCGTCTTTGCGGTCAGCGGCGGCGAACGACCGACGCTGACGCGCTCGACCGACGGCGGACTCACCTGGTCGGCGACCGGCGCCAATCTGAAACTGCCATCCTACGTTTACAACCTGAAACTGCTGGTGGGGCCGGGCGTGCTCTACCTCTTCCGGGGCGATGAAGCGGCCGGTCACAGTGAGCTTTTTCGCTCGCGTGACAACGGCGACACCTGGGAAGCCGCCGCCGCCGAAGCCGTGTTCGGCACGAGGCAGGCCGTGCTGGCCGCCGATGGCCGGCTGTGGTTTACGAACAAAAGCGGGCTGCAAGTGCTGGC